>DATGDE010000406.1:0-3310 GCA_035311125.1 Gemmatimonadales bacterium | reverse complement strand
ATCCACCGTCACGGCGCGCACGACACCGGGGACGCCGAGTCGGATAATGCACCAGTCGTGTCCGGGTACGCGCCGGCGCCGGGTCTCCCACCCGTCCATCCATTTCCCGCGACTCGTGTACTTGCCCTCGAGAAACACGGGGGAGCCGGGTTTCAGGAGGTTGGACTTGGGCGCGAAGAACTCGTCGTTGGCGAGCACGGCGCGCCCGCCGACGCGCGCCGCCGCCAGATCGATCAGTCCCGCATTCACGAACACCTCCCTGACTGGCGCAACCGGCCCTCCTCCGCGCATCTTGTGTCGTCACTCCAGGGACGAACGCATGGCGGAACGCTATAAGGGTCCGGACCGGCGCAAGACGAAGCGGCGCAAGGCCACCGATCGCCGGAACGTGTTCGACCGGCGGCGCTGGAAGGAGCGCCGGCGCACGTGGGGCCGGACCTCCACGGAGCGGCGCGTCGACAAGGACCGGCGCTCCCTCGTCCCCCGGCGTCGCGGCGACGAGCGGCGCACCGGGCGGGAGCGTCGCGGCTCCGACGAGTAGTCAGGCGCGCCCCGACCGCTCCTCCCGGCGCAGCCACGTCCCGCCCGGTGGAGCGGGAAAGCGGCCCTCCTCGTACACGCAGGTCCCCCGCAGGAACGTTCGCAGCACCTTGCCTCGGAGCGCCAGACCCGCGTAGGGCGTCACGGGATGGCGCTGGTGGAGCCGAGCGGGGTCTACCGTCCACTCGGGCCCTGGATCGAACACCACCAGATCCGCGTCGAATCCTGGCGCGATGCGACCCTTGCGATTCAACCCGGCCAGGTGGGCCGGACCCTGCGACAGCCAACGGGCCAGCGCGGGGAGGCCGTGACGGCGCGCGCGCGCCCCGGTCCAGGTGGCCGACAGTGACAGCTCGAGCGACGCAATTCCGCCCCACGCCGCCAGGAAATCTCCCGTATCGAGGTGCTTCAGCGCAGGCGGTGCGGGCGAGTGGTCGCTCGCCACGAGATCGATCGCTCCGTGCGCCAGGCCCTGCCACAACCGCTCCCGGTTCTCGCGCTCCCGCACCGGCGGCGCGCACTTGAAGGCGGTCTGCCCGTCGGGAATGTCCTCGGCGGCAAAGGTGAGGTAGTGCGGGCACGTTTCGACCGTGACGCGCGCGCCCGCGCGGCGGGCATTGGCGATCCGGTCCAACGCCGCGGCGCACGAGAGGTGCACGATGTGCACCCGGCACCCCGTCTCGAGCGACAGCAGCAACAGCAGGTCGATCGCCTCGAGCTCGGCGGCGCGGGGCCGGGCCGCGAGCCAGGTGGTGTAGTGTCGCGGGTCGGCACCGGAGCGGCCGGCCTCGGCGATCGGGCCGGGCAGCTCGGCGTGCGCCAGCAGTACCCGGTCGAGCTCGGCGAGCCGGTGCATCGCGGCGACCAGATCGCTCTCCGTCAGGTGGGGGAACTCGTCCACCCCCGAAGGGACGAGGAAGCACTTGAAGCCGAGCACCCCCGCCTCGGTGAGCGGCTGGAGGTCATCCAGGTTCTCCGGTACGACACCTCCCCAGAACGCGTAGTCCACCATCGCCTGTCCGTCGGCGGCGCGGGCCTTGGCCTCGAGCGCCGGCACGGTGGTCGTCGGCGGCACGCTGTTCAGCGGCATGTCCACGATGGTCGTCACGCCCCCGGCGGCTGCGGCCCGCGTTGCCGTGGCGAACCCTTCCCATGCCGTGCGACCGGGCTCGTTGACGTGGACGTGGCTGTCCACGAGCCCGGGGAGGAGCGCGGCGGCGCCCACGTCGAGGGTCTCAGCTGCGGACGGAGCCTCTCCGGGCGGCACGATGGCGATGATGCGGCCCCGCGCCACGACCACCGCGCCGGGCCGCTCGCCCTCGGGCGTCACGACCCGGCCGCTCGAGATGACGAGGTCGGGCTTCACCCGCCCCGGATCAGACGCGTGAGCGCGGGCTCGATCCCCAGCAGCCTGGCATACAGGGCGAGCTGGCCGCGGTGGTACTCCTCATGGGCGATGCCGTGGTTCCACCAGGCGAGCCTCGTACCGGGGAGTCCGTCGAACCGGGTGATCAGTTGCAGTAGCGACAGCTCACCCGCCTTGCGGAACCGTCGCTCGCCGTCCTTGATCTGCGAGGCGAGCAGCCGGAGTAGCATCGGCTTCGTCCTGGCGCGCCAGGCCGCCTTGGCATACAGCCCCAACAGCTTCGGCCACGGCGCGCGGTGGAAATTCGTATCGGGCCGGGTCAGCTCCCCGGTCATCATCAGCGCGACCTCGAGAATGTGCTGCACCAGCTCGGCGACGCTGCGCGACTGCGGCGTGGGACGGAAATCGAAGCGGTTCGCTGGGATATTGCGCACCTCGGCGATCAGCCCCTCGCGCACGCCCTGCCAGGCCTCGAGCGTCTCTTCAAGAATGGTGGTGTAGGGCGGCATGGCGCTCCTCCTCGATGCTCAAAGATCACCGGAGCAGCCGATAGCCGATAGCCGACAGCTGATAGCCGTCTTACCGCCGCTCGATGATCCCCCGCGCCACATGGTCCGCGATCGCCATGATGGTGATCATGGGATTGACGCCGCTCGAGGTGGGGAACGCGCTGGCGTCGGCCACATACAGGCCGCGCACGTCGTGCGACTCCCCGGTTTCGCCCACCACCGACTGCTTGCGGTCCGCGCCCATGGCGCAGCTCGCCATCTGGTGGAAGGTGATGTAGGACATGCGGCACTTGGTGTAGCCGCGGTGGTCCATGGCGTCGCCGAAGGCGGTCAGCCAACCCGGCTGGGCGGTCGTCACCCGGGCCGGCGGGGTGTGGAGCGAGAACAACTCGGTAGCCCCGGCGGCCGCCAGGACCTGGGCCGCGCCGACGAGGCCGCGGCGCACGTTGGCGACGTCGTGGTGCGACAGCTCGTAGTGCACCCGCGGACGCCCGTCGCGACCGACGGCCACGTGCCCCGGATCGCGGTCCCGCAGCAGTGTCCCGATGATGCTCAGATTGGCCAGGTGGCCGATGTCCTCGCGATGGCGGACGGCGCTCTCCCAGCCGAACCCGCTCGCCGGCAATGCGAAATGGACCGGGGCGGTCTCGAACTTGACTCCGTACCCGTCGCCCGAATCCGCGAACTGGTCGGAATAGCGCGTCTGCAGGGCGCCGGTCCACGGCTCGACGCGCCCGGGAAAGATGCCGGCGATCGCGCTGGCCGGATGCAACCGCAACCCCTGGCCGATCGCGGGGTTGTCGATGCCGGAGCGTCGCAGCAGCGCCGGGGTGTTGATCGACCCGCAGGCGGCGACGACGATGGGCGCCCGCACCGTCAGGTGATGGCGCGTCCC
>DATGDE010000405.1:0-2526 GCA_035311125.1 Gemmatimonadales bacterium | reverse complement strand
TGAGCAGATAGTCCACGGCCTCGTGTGCAAACGCGGGTACCGCGTAGCGCTCGAAGGCGGTCACGAAGATCACCGCGGGGCGCTGGTCGACGGGCAGCTCCTCGAGCAACACCATCCCGTCCGATCCGGGTAGCTGCACGTCGAGGAGCACCAGGTCCGGGGCGAGGGTCTCGACTGCCGTCCGCGCGGCCGGCACGTCGCCGCAGGTCCCCACCACCTTCACGTCGGCCTCGTCCCGCAGCAGCCGGCGCAGTCGTCGCAGCGCGAGCGGCTCATCCTCCACCAGCAGCGTCCGGATCGTCACGCCACGCGCTCCACCCGGAACGGCAGCGACACGCAGACCACGAGCCCCGAGGGGGCGGCGTCCAACAGCTCGAAACGGTGCGTCGCGCCGTACAGCTGCGTCAACCGCGCCTGGGTATTCGCGAGACCGATGCCGCGCCGCGCGCCGGTCTGTGACACGGCGGGCAGTCCGGGCCCGTCGTCCCACACCTCGAGCCGGAGGGTGTCCGCGTCGCGCCGCGCCCGGATCCCCACCTCCCCCGGTCCCGGCCGCGCCGATACGCCGTGGCGCACCGCGTTCTCCACAAGCGGCAGGAGGATCATGGCCGGCACCCGGGCGGCACGGGCATCGGTCGCCACCTCCCAGCGGACCCGCAGCCGGTCCTGGAAGCGCACCGCCTGGATATCGAGGTAGCGATCGACCAGCTCCAGCTCGGTGGCGAGCGGCACCTCGGCCGAGCCGTCGGTCTCGAGCGTGCGACGCAGCAGGTCGGCGAGGCGGCCGACCATGCGCTCGGCCGCATCGGGATCCTCGTGAATCAGCTCCGCGATGGCATTGAGGGTGTTAAAGAGAAAATGCGGCCTCAGCTGCATGCTGAGCGCCTGGAGGCGCGCTTCGGCGACGCCGGTCTCGAGCTCCGCCGCCCGCACCCGATGCTCCTGGGCATCCCGGGCGTAGTCACGGGCGTGCACCAGCGCCACGATGGCCCAGTAGATCAGCAGGTTCCAGTGGTAGGAGGCCGCAAAGTTGTCCACCAGCTTCGGCAGGAACGGATACGCCACCGCGCCGCGGAGCACCACCTGAATCGCCGTGGACAGCACGAGGTGCAGGAACGCGAGCGTCAGGCTCGAGCCGAGGTGGATCGGGATCGCCCGTTCCCAGTTCTCGCGGTCGATGCGGAATCGCCGCGCCAGCACCCGCACGACGAGCGCCAGGATGCCCCACAGATACCAGTCGGGCAGCTCCGACCGTAGCGCTTGCCACCAGGTGGACGGATGCGTCGAGAAGCGCTGATCGGCGAGGTAGAGCTGGGTCGAAAAGACCAGCCCCAGCAGGGTCCAGAGCGTGAAGTAGCCGAGACGGGCACGGGCGCGCGAGGGCATCGCTGGGGAATATGCGCGGGGCGACGTACCCAACGCGAGCGGCCGGCCCGCAGTCCGGGCCGGCCGCCGCTTACACCCCGTTCCGACCCGGGCTTCAGGCCTTCCGGGTCAGCTTCGAATTGCGATAGCCGTAGAGGGTGTACACCACCATGCCGATCGCGAACCAGATGATCAACCGCTCCCATGTCACGGGCGGCAACGACTTCATAAGGTAGGCGGCCGAAAACGCGCCGGCCGGCGCCACGAACCAGACGAGCGGCGTCTTGAAGGTGCGCGGCAGGTTCGGCTCGCGCACCCGCAGCACCAGGATGCCGATGGAAACGATGACGAACGCCAGCAGCGTGCCGATGGAGACCAGGCTGGCCGCGTCGCGAATCGGCAGAATCGCCGCGAAGAAGGCAACCGCGACGCCGGTGACGATCGAGGTGATGTAGGGTGTCCGGAACTTCGGGTGGATCTTGTTGACGAACTGCGGCAGCAGGCCGTCCTTGGACATCGTCCAGAAGACGCGCGACTGCCCGAGCAGCATCACCAGGATCACCGACGACAATCCCGCGATCGCGCCGAGCTTGATCAACGTCGACATCCACCCCAGCCCGGCCCGGTCGGCGGCCACCGCGATCGGGTCGGGGACGTTCAGCTCCTTGTAGCTCATGATGCCCGTCGCGATGCCGGAGACGAGGATGTACAGGACGGTGCAGATGAGCAGGGAGCCGATGATGCCGATCGGCATGTCGCGTTGCGGATTCTTCGCCTCCTGCGCCGCGGTACTCACCGCATCGAACCCGATGTAGGCGAAGAACACGATCGCGGCACCGGTGAACACGCCGCTCCACCCGAACTCGCCGGCCACGGGGGCGCCGTCCTTGACGGTCTGCGGCGGGATGAAGGGGTGCCAGTTGGCGGGGTTCACGGCATGGGCGGCGCCCACGATGAACAGCAGCACCACCGCAACCTTGATGATCACGATGACGCTGTTGACGTTGGCGGATTCCTTGATGCCGATGACGAGCAGCGTCGTGACGAGGGCGATGATGATGACGGCGGGAAGATTGAAGATGGCGGTCACGTGCGCCAGCGATGCCGGGTCGGTGCCTGCTCCCTGGATGAGACCCAGGAGTTGAACGTTGATCACCTGCC
>DATGDE010000404.1:0-8830 GCA_035311125.1 Gemmatimonadales bacterium | reverse complement strand
CGCCAGCCAGGGCCGACCCGGCGAAAGCGGCCAGTCCGATGGCGATGCTCGCCAGCGGACCGGCGAGGGCCATGGTGAGCTCGGCTTTTGGACTCGGCGGCTCCGCCCCCATCTCCGCCACGCCGCCGAAGACGAAGAGCGTGATCCCCTCGATGGGAATGTCATGGCGGCGCGCGACCAGCGCGTGCGACAGCTCGTGCACCACGATGGAGCCGAACAGTCCCAGCGCTCCGGCGATGCCCATCACCCAGTACGTCGCGCGCGGCAGGCCGGCGTGCCATGCCGGGAAGAGCTGCGCGGCGAGCGACCAGGTCACCAGAACCGCGATCGCGAACCAGCTCGCGTCGAGCCGAATGGAGATGCCACGGAAACTGAACAGACGCAGGCGAGGGAGCGCCATATGCCCTCCGTGCCCAGCCTACCCGGACCCGGCTGAGATTCGCGTGAAGCGTGCGTTAGGACTTGGTAGAACGGCCCCGGTTCGCCGGCGCGCCCGCTAGCTTGCAGGCAGATGCTCTTCGCATGGCGATTGCTCGGGCTGCCGTGCGCCGTGATGCAGGTGCTGGCAGGCGATGCGCGGACGCAGGATTCGAGCGCGGCGCGTGTGGACCTCACACGCTGGCTCGCCCGGTCGTGGCCCCCCATCACCCTCGCGCAACCCGCGCGCCTCAACGATTCCCTGTGGCGGTTGTCCCGGCGCTTCTACGCGGGGCGCGCCCAGCTGCCCGCCTGGAGGCTCGACGCAGGGCGCGGACGCCTCGACGACCTGCTCGACCGGCTGCAGCGCGCGCAACAGCAGGGACTCGACTCGTCCGATTACGGACTGGACCGGCTTCGTGCGCTCGCCGCGCGGGGCGACGATTCGGAGAGTCTGGCGCTGCTGGACCTGCTGGCCACCGCGACGTGGCTGCGCTACGGCTCGGATCTCGTCTACGGCCGTGTGATTCCCAGGCTGGTCGACAGTCTGTGGACCGCGTCGCCCCGGACGGTGGACCTGGTGGGCGCGCTCGCCGCGGCGCTCGACTCGAACCGAGTGGGCGTGGCGCTGGACGATCTGGCGCCGCCCCAACGATCCGCGGTGCACCTGCGGGCCGCCCTCGCGTGGTATCGGGCCATCGCCGCGCGCGGCGGCTGGTCGCGGCTCCCGGATGGCCCACCGTTACAGCTCAGCGCCGAAGGCCCCGCCGTGGCGCTGCTGCGCCAGCGGCTCGAGATCACGGGTGATCTCGCGCCGGGCGGGCCGGGACCGGTGTTCGACAGTGCGCTCGACGTGGCGGTGCGGCGCGCCCAGCAGCGACACGGACTCGAGCCGGACGGCATCGTGGGTGGAGCGACGCGACGGGCGTTGAACGTCCCGGTCCAGGACCGGATCCAGCAACTCGAGCTGAGCCTGGAACGCTGGCGCTGGCTGCCGCGCGACCTGGGGCCACGCTACCTGATGGTCAACTCGGCGGGGTTCTCGCTGGAGCTGATTGACTCCGGGCGCGTCGTGCTCCAGAGCCGCATCGTGGCGGGCCGGGTGACCTGGCCTACGCCGATCTTCAGCTCTCGCATCACGGAGATCACGTTCAATCCGCGCTGGAACATCCCGCGGAGCATCGCCGTCGAGGAAATCCTGCCGAAGCTGCGGCGGGATCCGGAGCACGTGACTCGCATGGGGATTCACCTGGAACGCGTCGACGAACCCGGGAACGAGCTGGCGTGCAACGAGGTCCAGTGGGACAGCGTGACCGCCTCGGGGTTCGAATACCGGCTGTGGCAGGAGCCCGGTCCCGAGAATCCCCTGGGACGCATCCGCTTCACCATTCCCGGTCCCTTCGGCGTCGCCCTGCACTCGACGCAGGCACCCAGCCTGTTCCTCCTGCTCGTGCGGGCGTCTAGTCACGGCTGCGTCCGTGTAGAGGAAGCGGAGCGGCTCGCCGCCTACCTGCTGCGGAACCGCCCCGGCTGGACGGAGGATTCGCTGCGTGCCGCCGTCGATACCATCGTCGAGCGATACGTGGCCGTCCCCGATCCGCTCCCCGTGTATGTGACCTATCGGACCGCGTGGATGGACGACGGGCGGGTGTCGTTCCGCCCGGACCTCTACCGCTGGGATGCCGAGTTGGCCGCCGCGCTGCGGTGGCACGCGCGCGCACTGCGATGACGGACAAGGCTTTCTGGCAAGCGTCCATCAGGGCGCTGTGCGCCGAGCTCGGCGCGGCGCCGGCAGGCCTCACCGGCCCGGCAGCGGCCCGGCGGCTGGGCATCGCAGGCCCGAACCTGCTGCGCATCCACCACGAGCCGACCTTCGTGCCGCTGTTGTTGTCCCGGTTCCGCAACCCACTCGTCATTCTGCTCGTGGCGGCCAGCGTCATCGCCGCCGTCACCGGAGACGTGACCAGCTTCGTGATCATCGTCCTGGCGGTCGTGCTGAGCGTGACGCTCGACACGATACAGGAGCACCGCGCCGGGCAAGCCGCCGAGCGACTGCGGCAGTCGGTGGCGATGCGGACGATTGCGGTGCGTGACGGGCAGCCGACCGAAGTACCGGCCGGCGACATCGTGCCGGGGGACGTGGTCATGCTGTCCGCCGGCGATCTCGTACCCGCGGATGGGCGCGTGCTTCAGGCGCGCGATTGCTTCGTAAATCAGGCGCTGCTGACCGGCGAGCCCTACCCGGTGGAAAAAGGCGCTCGGGACGAGGGTGAGCCCGATGCCCAGCTGGCCGAAGCCCACGGCGCCCTGTTCATGGGCACGTCTGTGGTGAGCGGCACCACCACCATGCTGGTCTGCCGGACCGGAAGGCAGACCGCTCTGGGAGAGATCGGCGAAAGCCTGCAGCTGCACCCCCCGCCGTCGGCATTCGAGCTCGGGACCCGCAGCTTCGGGCTCCTGATTCTCCGCCTCGTGGTGCTGATGGTGTTGTTCGTGATCCTCGTCAACATGGCCCGGCACCGGCCGTGGCTCGAATCGTTTCTGTTCGCCGTCGCGCTCGCGGTGGGCCTCACGCCCGAGTTGTTGCCGATGGTCGTCTCCATCACGCTGTCGCGTGGCGCCCTGCGCATGGCGGCAAAGAAGGTCATCGTGAAGCGGCTGGCCGCCATTCACGACCTGGGCAGCATGACCGTCCTGTGCACCGACAAGACCGGGACGCTGACCGAGGCGCACATCCGTCTCGAGCGGCATCTGGATCCCTTGGGCCGGGACAGCGCCCGGCTGCTCGAGCTTGCCTACCTGAACAGTCATTTCCAGGCCGGACTCAAGACGCCGCTGGACGATGCGATCCTGCGCCACAAGGAGGTCGACGTCCGCGGCTGGGAAAAGGTGGACGAGCTGCCGTTCGATTTCGAGCGGCGCCGGGTCTCGGTCCTGGTCGCCCGGGACGGCGGCCCCCCGCTGCTCGTGGTCAAGGGTGCCCTGGAGGACATCATCCGGCTGTCGGCCCGGTACGAGGGAGACGGTCCCACGGACCTCCGTGCGCTGGACGACGTGGCGCGACGGGCCGTGACCGCGCGCTTCGAGGCGCTTGGTCGTGAGGGCTTCCGCGTCCTGGGCGTCGCCTGGAAATCGGCGGGAGCGGCCGGCCGCCGGATCGCCGCACGGGATGAAGCGGAGCTGGTCTTCGCGGGCTTCGCGGCGTTCGAGGACCCGCCGAAGGCGAGTGCCGCCGTGGCGCTCAAGGACCTGGCGCGTCGGGGCGTCGCGGTCAAGGTGTTGACGGGAGACAGCGAGATCGTCACGCAGCACCTGTGCCGGGAGCTCGGCGTCCCGGTCACGGGGTTGCTCACCGGCGCCGAGATCGATCATATGGGCGATCACGCGCTCGAGGCGCGGGTAGGCAAAGTCACGCTGTTCTGCCGCGTCACCCCGCCGCAGAAGAACCGCGTCATCCTGGCACTGAAGCGTCGCGGCCAGGTGGTCGGCTACGTGGGCGACGGGATCAACGATGCCCCGTCCCTGCGCTCGGCCGACGTGGGGATATCGGTGGACGGGGGCGTGGATGTGGCCAAAGAGGCGGCGGACCTCATAATGCTCGAGCAGGACCTGGGCGTGCTGCACGACGGAGTCGTCGAGGGGCGCCGCACCTTCGGCAACATCATGAAGTACATCATGATGGGCACGAGCTCGAACTTCGGAAACATGTTCAGCATGGCGGGAGCGTCGGTCGTGCTGCCGTTCCTGCCGATGCTCCCGACGCAGATCCTGCTGAACAACCTGCTGTACGACGTGTCGGAAATTCCGATCCCCATGGATGAAGTGGACGACGAGTATGTCGAACGCCCGCAGCACTGGGACATGCGGTTCATTCGGAACTTCATGCTCACCGTCGGACCGGTCAGCTCGCTGTTCGATTTCCTGACGTTCTTCGTGATGCTGCGCGTGTTCCGGGCGGGCGAGGAACTGTTCCATACGGGGTGGTTCATCGAGTCGATGGCCACCCAGGTCCTCGTGATCTTCATCATCCGTACGCGCGGCAGCCCGCTGCGCAGCCGGTCCAGCGGGCTGCTCACGTGGACATCACTCGGCGTGGTAGCCGCGGCCATCGCGCTCCCGCTGACGCCATTGGGAAGCCGGCTCGGATTCGTGCGACCGCCGCTGACCTTCTTCCTGATCCTCGCCGCGATGGTCGCGACCTATCTCCTGGGCGTCGAGGCGGTGAAGCGCTGGTTCTACCGCCGCTTCGCCGGCGACGCTAGGCGGTCGCCGCCGCGGCGGACACTTCTTCCGCCAGCTCGAACCGCAGCCCGCGCAGCAGGTCGCCGCGGCTGACGATGCCCACGAGGGTGGGCCATCCGCTGCCGCGCCGCACCACGGGGAGGCTGCGCCGCCCGGTGGCGACCATGAGATCGGCCGCGACGACGACGGGGTCCTCCGCTTCGACCGTGAGAATCCCCGGCCGCATGATCTCGACGACGCGCGTGGCGCCGATGACCTTCGGGTCCGGCAGGCGGAACTGCTCGTCCGGATGCAGCAGGCGGAGCACGTCGAGCTTCGACACGATACCGCGGAGGGTGCCGTCCACGGCGACCACCGGGAATGCGTTGAAGTCGTAGCGGTCGAACAACGCCAGCAACTCCGACACGGTCGTCATGGGATGTACCGTGACCGGGCCGGTCGTCATGACCTGGTGGATAGGCATCGTGGCAGCGTGGCTGTTCATCGGGACCTCCGAGGGACCTGGATGCCGAATGCTGCACGGCAGGCGATGAAGCCTTCGTGAAGCGGGAAACATCGTCCGCTCAAGGCCGTTTCATCGATGCCGTGGCAGAATACGGGAGGTATGAAGGTCCCTGTCGAGCTCGTAGAGCACCCGGGCGAGGTGCGCCTGCGCCTGCGCGCCCCCACGCTCGGCGATCTCGCCATCGTCGCGGCCCGGGCGCTGGCGGAGCTCGAGTTGGGGCAGGCGCCGGGTCAGGCGCGGGGCGCCTGGCGCGAGGTCGTGATCACGGGACGCGACCGCGAGGCGGTGCTGGTGCACTGGCTGAACGAGCTGATCTACACGGCCGAGACGGAACGCTGGGTGGGGGCGGAATTCACGGTGGACCGGGCGACGGAGACGGAGTTGCGGATGCGCGTGCGGGGCGTCTCGGTCGATGCGGCACCGTCGCGGGTGAAGGCGGCCACGTTCCATGGGCTGCGGATCGCCGTCGTGGCCGACGGACTCGAAGCGGAGATCGTCCTGGACGTCTGAGGATCGCATGACGGCTGTGCTGGAGCTGGTACACGAGATTCCGCTGACCGCGCAGGCCGGGATGCGCGTGCCGGCGCGGGTCTATGCCGACGACGAGCTGTGGGAGCAGATCGGCCATGACCGCTCGCTCGCGCAGCTCAGGAACGTCGCGACGCTGCCGGGCGTGACCGGCGCCGTGTACGGCATGCCCGACATGCACGAGGGGTACGGCTTCCCGGTCGGCGGCGTGGCGGCGATGCGCCTGGCCGACGGCGTCATCTCTCCGGGTGGCGTGGGCTACGACATCAATTGCGGCGTCCGGCTGCTCGCGTCGGGGCTGCGGGCGGACCGCACGCGCGCGAAGCTGCCGGATCTCGTGCACGAGATCTCGCGCAGCGTGCCGTCGGGAGCCGGCCGAGGGGGACGGCTCTCCTTCAGCGACGCCGAGCTGGATCGCGTCTTCGTCGAGGGATGCCGGTATCTGGCGGAGCGCGGCTTGGCGGAGGCGGCCGACCTCGAGGTCATCGAGGCGCACGGCAGCCTGCCGGGGGCCGATCCCGGGGCCGTATCGGAGCGCGCCCGGCGTCGCGGTCAGGATCAGCTGGGGACCCTCGGTTCGGGGAACCACTTCCTCGAGGTGCAGGTGGTGGACGAGGTATTCGAGCTGCACACGGCGGAGGCCTTCGGACTGGCGCCGGGGCAGATCACGGTCCTGATCCACACGGGATCCCGCGGGCTGGGTCACCAGGTGTGCACCGACTACGTCCGCCTCATGGACGAGGTGATGCACCGCTACGGGATCACGCTGCCGGACCGGGAGCTGGCCTGCGCGCCGTTCACATCGCCCGAAGGGAGACGGTATTTCGGTGCGATGTGCGCGGCGGCGAACTTCGCGTGGTCGAACCGCCAGGTGATCACCCAGCGGGTGCGCGAGGCGTTCCGGCGCTTCTTCAAGGACGAGGGGACGCTGCGCATCGTGTACGACGTCGCGCACAACATGGCGAAAGTGGAGGAGCACGGGGGCGAGCGGCTGTGCGTGCACCGCAAGGGTGCGACGCGGGCGTTCGGGCCCGCGCACCCCGAGACTCCCGAGCGCTACCGGTCGCAGGGACAGCCGGTGTTCATTCCCGGAAGCATGGGAACGGGCTCGTATGTGCTCGTGGGGGCGGACGAGGCGATGGGTCTGAGTTTCGGAAGTACCTGCCATGGCGCGGGGCGGCGCATGAGCCGCCACGCCGCCAAGCGCACCAAGCCCGGCCACGAGGTGCGGCGCGAGCTCGAAGCGCAGGGCATCGTGGTGGCCTGCCCGTCCAGCGCCGAGCTCGCCGAGGAGGCGCCGTTCGCCTACAAGGACGTGGAGCGGGTCGTGAACGTGGTGCACCAGGCGGGATTGGCGCGGAAGGTCGCGCGGCTGCGCCCGCTCGGCGTCGTCAAAGGCTGAAGGAGGGAGTCATGCAACTACCGCTGCAAATCGCCGCTCGCGGCGTGGAGCTGGGAGACGAGACCGAGACGCTGATCCGCCAGTACGCGGAGAAGCTCGATCACTACTACGATCGCATCATGGGCATTCGCGTGATGGTGGAGGTCCCCCAGAGGCGGATGAGCGAGCCGATCATGCACAACGTCCGCTTCGACATCACCGTGCCCGGAGGAGAGGTGCTGGTGAAGCACCAGGCGCACGCCGAGCTGCGCACGGCGATCCAGCGGGCGTACGAGGCGGCCCGCCGGCGGCTGCAGGATTACGCCCGGCGCCAGCGGGGCGATGTCAAAGCGCGGGCACAATAGAATGGAATAGCGAGGATCCCATGCCGACGTTCATCATGCTGACGAGGGTCGAGCCCGAAGCGCTGCGCTCGCCGCGGGGAGTGGAGGTGCTGGAGCGTGTCGCGATGTCCGCGGTGCGGGCCGAGTGTCCCGAGGTGGAGTGGGTGGAGAGCTACGCCCTGCTTGGACCATACGACTACCTTGACATCTTCCGCGCGCCGGACATCGAAACGGCGACGAAGGTGGCGACGCTGGTCCGGATCGGCGGCCACGCGCACACCGAGGTGTGGGCGGCCACCGAATGGACGCGCTACAAGGCGATGGTGCGGGAGATGCCTGACATCGGAACGGTGATCAGCGTGACGGGATGACGCCGAGCGCGCTCGAGGTCGAGGACCTCGGCGTGCGGTTCGGCGGCACGACCGCGCTCGCCGGAGTGAGTTTCGTCGTGCCACAGGGCGGGACGCTCGCCGTCATCGGGCCGAACGGGTGCGGCAAGACCGTGTTGTTCAAGGCGCTGATCGGGGCGGTGCGCCACGACGGGGTGATTCGCTGGGCGGCGGGGACCCGGATCGGGTACGTGCCCCAGAAGCTCGACATCGAGCGCGATCTCCCGATCACCGGGTTCGATTTCCTGCGGGCCAAGGCGGCCGTGACGCGGGTGCCGGAGGCGGACATCCGGCGCGCCCTCAAGTTGGTGAATCTCACACCGAAGCTCGCCGGGCGGCCGATCGGCACCTTCTCGGGGGGCCAGTTTCAGCGGTTGCTCCTCGCCTTCGCCGTGATGGGCGAGCCCACCGTGCTGCTGTTCGACGAGCCGACCGCCGGAGTGGACGAGCCCGGCGAGGAGAGCCTGTACGCCATGATCCGGCGCCTCCAGAAGGCCGAGCACCTCACGTTGCTGTTGATCTCCCACGAGCTCGCGCTGGTATACCAGCACGCCGACACGGTACTGTGCCTCTCCGCGGGTCACCGCCCGGCGTTCTTCGGTGCTCCGGAAGATGTGCTGACCCCGGAACGGCTGCGGGAAGCATATCGCGCGCCACACCGGTTCCACGTGCATGACGATCATTTCTCCTGAATCGCTGGCGCTGCCCGTCGCCATGGCGGCGGCGGCCGGCCTCGTCGGCTGCTTCGCGGTGATGCGGCGCATGACGCTCGCCTCCGACGCGATCTCGCATGTCGCGCTCCCCGGCATCGGCATCGCGCTGGTGCTGCGGATCAATCCCCTGGTCGGAGGGGTCGCCGCGCTGGTCATCGGGACCATTCTCGTGTGGGGCCTGGAGCACCGCACGAAGCTGCCGACCGAAGCGGTCATCGGCGTAGTGTTCTCGGCGGCCCTGGCGATCGGGAGTATGCTGACGTCGGGTGAGGAGCTGATCGAGGCCCTGTTCGGCGCGGCGCGCCGTCCCG
>DATGDE010000403.1:0-4459 GCA_035311125.1 Gemmatimonadales bacterium | reverse complement strand
GCCCGGCGCAGCCGCCAGCCCAGCTGCGCGCGTGCCGCCGTGGGCTGGAACGTGAACCACCCGCCCCGGATCATGTCGATAGTCCCCAGCTCGCCCCCGGCCAGGAACCCCCGCACCGCCTGCACGTCGGTGCGGAAGCGGTGGTTCATCGCCACCATCACCCGCTTGCCGTAGCGCTCGGCCGCCTGGAGCGTGCGCTCGATGCCGGGCAGGCTCAATGCCAGCGGCCGCTCGCACAGCACGTGCACCCCGGCCGACAGCGACGCGACGACGTGGATCTCGTGCAGATGGTTCGGCGTGCAGATGACGATCGCGTCGGGCTGGGCGTACTTGAGCACTTCCTCGATGTCGTCGTAGGTGTCCCGGACGTCGAAGCGACTCGCCAACGCCTGGGCCTTGGAGAGATCGTTGTCGCAGATCGCGGCGATCTCCACGCCGGGGATGCGGCGCAACACGGGCAGGTGGGCGATCTGCGCCACGCTCCCCGCCCCGACCACCGCGACGCGAATCGGCTCGTTCACCGACTCCCCCGCACCCCGGGCAGCCGGTACATGAAGCCGACGCGCGCCGACGCGGCTGAAAAGTCCTTGAGCAGCGTGGCGCGCAGCTCGCCCGTCAACCGCCAGGCCGGCGTCAGGGCGACGCCCACGCCGAGGGTGCCGTTCAGCGCCGGCGCGACGCCGTCCAGCGCGTCCTCGAGAAACGTGCCGTTGATGGCCCGGCCGCTCCCGTTGCGAAGGTGCACGCCGCCCCCGACCCCGGCGGCGACGCTCACCGGCCCGGTTTCGTTGAATACGTACTGGAGGTCGACGTCGGCGATCAGGTCGGAGAGATTCACCCGCCCCACGTCGATCGTCGCGTTGCTGTCCGGATCGTTGACCAGCCGGAGGAGAGAGCGATTGAACCGCGCGACGGCACTCCCGGTGAACCGCGACCGCGTGTAGGACAAGCCGAGGAGCACGCGCACGTGGGGCGCCAGATGGCCGACGTCCACCCGCACGCCGCCGATCAGTGCCCCCCGCAGATCCTTGGTGGTGATGGAGCCGAAGTCCAGCTGGAAGCCGGACAGGCGCAGGTCGTCATAGGTGAATTGCGACAGCACCCCCTGGGACATCAGCCGGGCGGGACTCGCGAACGCGAGCCCGGCGGCAAGGGTCACGAGCAGGGGGATCGTTCTAGTAGAGCTTCTCAACGGTCGTCCCCGGGAAGTAGGTAGTGAGCATCTGCCGGTAGCGCTGCCCCGCCCGGGCCCGTCCGATGGCTCCCCACTGGCAGAAGCCCACCCCGTGGCCCGAGCCGGTGCCCTCGGCCGTCAGCTGCGCAACCCCGCCCGAGTCCCGCGTGACGAACACCCGGAACGCCGTGCTCTGCAGCAGCTGGTCGGGCGCGGGTCGGAGCACGGACCGCACGTCGGGACCGGCGATCCGGACCTCCCCGCGGACGAACGCGATGCGCAGCTCGCCCACCCGGCCTGAGGAGGTCGTCCGCGTCACCTCGACATCCGTGATGCGCTGCAGCCCGTCGCCGCTCACGGGCATCACGGCCGTCAAGGTCCGCGTCAATATAGCGCGCAGCGTCGGAGCGTCCCACTGCACCCGCCACCGGAAGCGCGGCGACCGCTCGCAGTAGTAGTGTCCCCCGCCGCTCGCATCCGAGACCGGCCGCAGATACGGGCGGCGCTCCGCGGAACGGAACACTTCCTCCACCGCCGCCGTCCGACCGCCGCACGTCGAGTGGTAGTACGCATCGATCACCTGGCCGCGATAGCGCAGGACGAGCCCGGCCGTCGCCCGGACCGCGTCCCACGCCTGCTGTGTCTCCGCATCCACTCCCAGGTACACCTGATCACGCGTGTCCGCCGTCGCGTCGAAGCCATCGGCCTCCCAGCGCCCGCGGTTGCGCATGGCGAACGTGCGGGCCACCACGGCCTGCGCCAGCAACGCCTCACGCTCTTCCGGCGCCCGCGTTCCCATCTCCTGGCTCAGCACGCCGGCGAGATAGCTCTCGAGGGGCAGGCGGCTCACCAGCGTGAGGCCAGCGCGGTCCCGGACCACGTTCACCCGCCCGCGGTAGCGCCGCCCATTCGCCATGGCGAAGCGGCCCTCGGTAACGTTCACCGCGGAGATGCCCCCGTGACGCTCGGTGCGAGTGCCATCCGCCCGCACCAGGACCAGCCCCCCGCCCGAGTCCGGCACCACCGTCCAGGTCCTGCCGGGCGGGACCGCGCCCACCGGTTGCCCGTTGCCGTCATCCGTCACGAACAGCTCGCCGTCTCCGCCGAGCCGCACCGCCCCAGCCCCGGTCGCGATACCCACCCGCAGCTCGGGCTCGGGACCGACCACCTCGGGCGGCGGCTTGGGGCAGGCGGCGAGGGTGGCCAGCAACGCCGGCGCCGCCCACGAAAAAGGCGTCCCGTGCCATCTGCGAGACGCCCCCGATCGAGCGAGCCTTCCGCCCGCTCCTCTCATGCGAGCGCCTCCGCCTGGAAATCGTAATCCAGGCTCCCTGTCAGCCGGGCGCGCACGAAGCTCCCGGCTTCGGCCCAGCCGCCGTTTCCCACATAGGTGACCCCATCCACGTCGTCCGCCTGCCACATGATGCGGCCCACGTGCGTGGCTCCCCCGTCCAGCGGGTCGGCCACGCGATCGATCAAGACGGACGCTTCGCGCCCGACGAAACGGGCGATGCGCTCGGCCGAGATCGCCCGCTGAACCTCGAGCAGCTCCTCGAGCCGGTCCTGCTTCTGCCCGTCGGGCACGTCGTCGGGATATGCGACGGCGCGCGTTCCATCCTGCGGAGAGTAGGCGAACGCGCCGAGCCGGTCGAACTGGGCCTCTTCGAGGAACGCCAGCAGCTCGCGGAATTCCGCGTCCGTCTCCCCCGGGAAGCCCACCAGACAGGTGGTGCGGATCGCCAGATCGGGAATCGCACGGCGCAGCCATGTGAGCTTCTCCCGCAGACGCGCCTGTCGCTCGGGGCGACGCATGCGCTCGAGCATCCGGTCGTTGGCATGCTGGATGGGCATGTCGATGTACGGCACGATGCGGGACTCCCGGGCCATCAGCTCCACCAGCGGCTCGCTGATCCCTGCAGAATACACGTACAGCAGGCGATACCAGGGAACCGCCGTCTCGGCGAGCAGGGTCTCGATCAGCTCGGGCAGCCTGGGCCCGCCGAGCCCGAGGTCGCGCCCCCAATGACCGAGGTCCTGCGCCACCAGGTTGATTTCCTTCGCGCCCTGCGCTTCCAGCGCCTGCGCTTCCCGCACCAGACGCTCGAGCGGCTCGGACCGGTGCTTGCCCCGCATCAGCGGAATGGCGCAGAAGGCGCAGGTGTGGTCGCAGCCTTCCGAAATCTTGAGATAGCGCACGTGCGGCTGATCCCCCAGGAACTGCCGCACGCCGGGGTGGGCGGCGACCGGGTCGGCGAGCAGTCCGCGCCGGGCGAGCTCGGGGACGAGATGATGGAGGTCGGAGAAGCCCAGGAACAGGTCCACCTCGGGCATTTCCCGGGCGAGCTCGTCGCGATGGCGCTGTACGAGGCAGCCCACGGCGACCACGGCTTTCACGGCGCCGCTGCGCTTGAGCTGTGCCGCCTCGAGGATGGTGTTGATGGATTCCTGCTTCGCCGCATCGATGAAGCCGCAGGTGTTGACGAGCACCACGTCGGCCCCGGGGAGGTCGGAGGTCACGACCGCGCCGTGGGCTACCAGCTCGCCCACGAGCCGCTCGGAGTCCACGGTGGCCTTGTCGCAGCCGAGCGAGATGACGCCCAGCTTCATCCGCGGTAGTTCCCGAACTTGAGCTCGATGCCGAAGTCCTGGGTCCGCAGAAACGCCATGACTTCCTGCAGCTCGTCCTTGGAGGGCGACTGCACGCGGACTTCCTCTCCCTGGATCGAGGCCTGCGCCTTCTTGAACTTCCGGTCCTTGATGGCCTTCACGATCGCCTTGGATTTCTCCTGGGAGATCCCCTGCGTCAGCTTGATCTCCCGCCGCACGGTGTCGCCGGTCGCCGCGGTGACCTCTCCGAGCTCCAGGTTCTTCACCGGCACGCCGCGCTTGATCAGCTTGCCCTGCAGCACGTCGAGCAGCGCCTTCATCCTGAAGTCGTCATCGGCCACGAGGGTCAGGGTCGCCTTGGCACGGTCGAAGGTGATCGTGCACTTCGATCCCTTGAAGTCATAGCGCTGCTGGACTTCCTTGGTCGCCTGATTGACGGCGTTGTCCACTTCCTGGAGGTCGGCGCCGGTGGAGATGTCGAAGGATGCGAGAGTCGCCATGGCTCGAATATATCGAGAGGCGGTCAGCGGGCGTAGCTGAGCACCTTGCGGCGCCAGACTGCATCGAGCGTCGCCGGCCCGACTCCGAGCGCCTGCGCGAACCCCCGTCGCACCTCGAGCGGCGTCGTCCCGGTGCGGAACAGGGAGCGCACGGCGGGCATACCGCCGTGCTCGGCGG
>DATGDE010000402.1:0-8799 GCA_035311125.1 Gemmatimonadales bacterium | reverse complement strand
CTCGGCTCCCGTGAAACATCGCACCTCATCTCGAACTCGGCTCTTGCGGCCCGGTCATCCGGTCTCTATCGTCGACGCCCTCCATTACCTCGAGGCCAGGATGCGCTTTCCGGGTCGCCTTGCCACCGCCGCTCTCGCGCTGGCCGCCTGCAAGCCCGCCGCGACGCCGCCGCCCGATACCTCGGCGGCCGCCAAAGCCGCCATCGACGCCGCCGATGCCCGCTGGGCGACGCTCACCGCCAGCGCGCACGCCGATTCGCTCGCCGACCTCTACACGGCGGACGCCGTGGTGATGCCCCCCAACATGGCGACGCTCCACGGCCGCGACGCGATCCGGGCCTTCTTCGCCGAGGTCAACAGCATGCCCGGGACCACCATCGCGGTGCGCGCCGAGTCGGTGTGGGGGAGCGGCCCCGCGGCCGTCGAGTTGGGACGCTGGACCTACGCCTGGCCCGCTGGCGCCACCCGGCCCCCCGGCGTCCCGCCCGCGGACTCGGGCAAGTACCTGGTGCGCTGGGTGCAGGAAAACGGGCAGTGGCGCATGGCGCAGGATATCTGGAACAGCGACCTGCCGCTGCCGACGCCGCCGGCACCCCCGCCCGCCGCGCGGCACAAGTAGCTCCTCGCCCTCCCGAACCGACCAGCCCCGGCGATGAGCCGGGGCGACCGGTCGTTTCCTCTGCAGTTCATTCCCGCTTCAGAGTCCTCGCGATAACAACCCGGTGGGCCCACCGGGAGGACCGTGGCACGCCGGCTTGGAACGTGCCTTATCGCGCTGCTCGGGCTGTTCTCCAACGACATTCGTGGCCAGGACACGTTGCCCCCCACGCAGGGTGGCTACGTCCACTCCCTCGGCCTGCCGGCGGTCTATAAGCCGTTCCTCGGAATTGGGCTCGGCCTCTCGCGCAACCGCACGAGCCACCTCGCGGCGCAATTCCGGACCGGCGTGTTCAAGGACATCGGCAACCCGATTACCGAGCTCGTCGGCTGGAACGTCGAAGGATTCGCCGGCGTGCGCGACCTCGACGCCGACTACGGCGCCCGGGCATTTCTGCTCAGCCACCTGCTCGGTGTGGGCGCCGGTATCGAATACGACATGCGCGATGGCCGCGGCTCCCCGCTGCTGCTCCTGGAGGCGCCAATGCGTCGCGGTGGCCTGCTCGGGGCCGGCAGCGACCTGCGCCTCGAGTGGCTGTCCGGTCGCGGCGCGTCCTTCAACCTGGCCGTGAGCTTCCCGGTGGGGCAGCCGCACCGGGGCCGCACGCGTCCCATGCGCGACTTCGTGCAACTGACGGCCGAGCGGCCACGGCCGCTCGCGTTCGTGCCGGCCGACTCCGCGCTGCGTGATGCGCTGGCGGCGCTGCGTGAGCACGCGCTCTGGATCAATCGGTTCACGGTGCCGGACCTGGGTGGCCTGGCGGCGGACCCCGCGCGCGCAGCGACGGACGCCGTGGCTCCCCTCAAGGCGCACCTCGCCGCCGGAAGCGTGGATGCGGAGATCCGCGGCTATCACCACGAGATGGTCCGTGCGTTCTCGATCGCTGCGGCGGGAATGTCGTCGTCGGGCGACTCGACGCCCCAGGGCGCCGCCGCGGCGGCGAGTGCCACCGCGATTCTCCTGGACCGGGTGATCTTCCCGTACAACCGGCTCATCGGACAACCGAAGAAGCGCGACAGCACCCGGGACTTCGGGAGTCACGCCCGTGGCGTCTTCGCGCGCTGGCTGACCATGTCGTCCAGCGTGAGCCCCGCGCGCGACGAAGCGTGCCTGTACGTGTTCCAGCACCTGCTCGACGTCGTGGAGGAGATACGGGCGCTCAATCGCCGCACGTGGGGCAACTCCGCGCTGGTGTGGCTCCCGCTGCAACTCGCCCTCGTGCCGGAGGAGTACGACGAGCAAACGGAGCTCGACACGATCATCAGCCGGGCCGTGGGACACTCCGTCACGCACGGCAACCGGATCTGGTACGTGCTGAACGACCGGTTCCAGCGCGAGCTCGAGCAGTCGATCGCGAACGCCGAGGACTACCATATCCTCTGGATTCACGATTTCCGGGGCGTGAACGATTCGGGCAAGCCTGACCGGCTGTCGTTGCTCACGGCGACCCGGGCCTACCTCGCGGCGATGCGCAACCGCCTGACGACCTACGATTCCACAGGGCGGCTGCCGGTCTACATGATCTTCATCGACCAGCACTATTTCGAGAAGTACAAGAGCCGCGGCCTGCTGCGCTTTCTCGAGGATCCCCTGGGGCGGCGCCCGGGACTGCCGGCGGGATTCGAGCCGCTGGCGCGCGAGCTGGCCTCGGCGCAGCAACAGCTGTGGGACGCCGTCAACGCCTCGCGCCTGCTCGCGGCGGAGCGGGCCCAGTATGGGGAATCGTGGCTGCACCGCCTCGTGAAAGTGCACGTCAGCGTCACCAACCCGGCCGACCCCGCGTTCCGCAGCCGGCAGATGCTGCCACTGGTCGGCATTCCCGACGACCTGATGCGCGATCATCGCAAGGCCGTCCTGTACGACGTCAGCGAAGCGGATCCCTACCGCGGCATGGCGATGTACGCCGGCATGGGCGTGGGCGAGCACTACGTGGGACCCACCTGGGAAGACCGGGCCATCATGCTGCAGGGACCGGTCGCCCTGACGCTGCGCGACGAAGCCCGCGCCCTGCTCGAATCGCAGGACATTCGCGGCGGCAACGTGCCCCACGTGCTGCGCCCGGGCCGCCGGGCTCCCGACTACGACCACAAGGTGAAGGCGGAGATCGACAGCATGGATGCCTGGGGCGGCGTGGCGACCCGGGCGATCGAGCTGGAAAACGAAACCGGATTCGGTCGCAAGGAGATCAGCGTCGCCGATGCGACGATGTTCAGTCTCCTGGCACCGGGGTCGGTGATGAAGGTCCCGGACTCGCTATGGCTCAACCAGCTGCTCGCCTCGCTGCTGGTCGGCAGCGCGCTACGCGGGGCGCGGGTGCTGATCATCGCCCCATCGCTGGCGTCGGCGCCGGGCAAGGGATGGCCCACCCTGGCCTTGATGCACGACCTGATGTCGCGCCTCGTGGGGCTGCAACGCGCCCTCGCGCCGGAGTACGCCCGGGTGGGAGGATTCGTGCGGGCCGGTCTCTACGACCCCAAGGCCGGCGTAAACGATCTGCCGGAGCGGGTGAGCGCCCTGCGCGACAACCTCATCGCCACCCCGTTTCTGCGTGCGCTGTACTCGTTCGATCCGACGGTGCTCCAGGTGCTGAGCGACTCGACCCTGACGGCGCCGAAATCCTCACGGCGGACAGCCGGCGCGACGGTGCAACCGTTGCTGCACATGAAGGGTTTTCTCTACATCTCGCGCGAGGCCTGGGCGCGATTGATCAGCGGTCCACCGATGGCGTACGGGCTGCGGGAGTATCTGAAGCAGCTGGAGACAGGCAAAGGCGTGGACTCCATGGCCGACGCGATGCAGCGCATAGGCGCGCGAATCATCAACGCCGTGCTCGACAGTCTCCCTGACTCCGAGCGGGCCTGCCCGCGGCCGCAGCACTGTCCCGGATTGCGCTGGGTGTTCTACCTGCAGATCGGGTCGCCCAACCAGGACTACCGCAGCATGGTGATGGACGGCGAGGCGGCGACCCTCGTGTCAAGCTGGACGGCGCTGTACGGGATGCCGGATTTCGTGCTCCTCACCGGACTCGCGGCATGGCCCGAGACGCAAGCGCAGCTCGACCGGCTGCTCCCGCCCCCGGATGGTCGGCTACTGCCCGCCGCGTGGTGGGTTCGAATGAGCCTGTGACCCGTGCAGCGGCGTCACCCGATCGTCCGTGAAGCTCATCGCTCGCGCCGTGATTTCGTAGCGGGTCCGCAGCACCGCGCGTGTCTGGGTATCCACCCAGATTGTCGCCGGCGCCCCAGGCACCCCCACCGTCACGACCCACACCTCGCGCTCCCCCAGCACGGGAAACGCCACCCGCGCCCGCTCCCGCACCGCGACCGGCATCGGCACGCGCCCGCCACGCTCATAAATGAAGAAGGGCAGCTCCGCGGTGAACTCCGGCTTCAGGGGCAACGCCGCGACCACCAATTCCAGCACGTTCGAATCGAAGATCGGACCGCCGAGGTCCTGGTGCACCGCTTCGTCCCGGCGCGCGCTGTCCGCCGGTCCCTGCGCGCTCACCGAGCCCTCCGCCGCACCGCCCACGAAGTCGAAACGCATCGTCCGCGCCGGCTGGTGCGAGCGATGGGCGATCGCCCGGAACGTGCCTAGATCGGCCAACGCCGTGTCTACGATCTCGCCGCCGCCGCCGGGGAAGCGCTGCTCCACCTCGAGAAGCTGCCTGCCCCCCTGCCCCACGACGACCCGTGACACCACCGTGCGGGTTCCGGTAATCGAGTCCCGGCCGGCGCGCGTGATCGCACGCCGAAAGACGACCGTGTCCGGGCCCGGGACGGCGGCGACGTGAATCGTGATGCCCGATACGACGGCAGACTCCTGTTGCGCGCACAGCGCTGCGGGGCTGATCGCGAGGACGAGGGGCAACCATACCCGGTGTTGGGGACTCACGAGCGGAGACCTCCCTTGCAGTCGAGAGTGAGCAGGGAAGCCCGCAACCTAGTACGGTTGATTGCGCCGAGGCACCACGGAAATGTCAGGAGTCGTTCAGGAACGTCGACCCCTCAGGGCGTACAGGTCGGCACACCCTCGTTGACGGCCGGCGCCAGCGGAGTCGACCCGACGTAGATCACGCAGGTCCGCGGGCTGGACACGTGGCCCACGGAGGCCGTCCACCCGTCCGCCGTGAGGCTGATCGACGGCCCGGTCACCCCCGCCGACGGGCTCCAGACGGTCGGCGGGATACTCGTGACGTAGGTGCCGCTGTCGACTTTCCGGGCCTCCTCCATCGTCATGAGATTGCGCAGGTCCGATTTCATCGTCGCCACCAACGCCTTGTCGCGTGTGGTGGTGAACCTCGGAATGACGATCGTGGCGAGGAGGCCGATGATGGCCATGATGATGATCAATTCGACGAGCGTCCAGCCCGCGTCGGATCGGCGTATCATCGGGACCCTCCCTTCTTCCGTTCTCCCTCGATGGTGGCATAGGCGAGCAGCGTCGCCGCCGCATACCGGAACGTGCGCTCGCGGAACGCGACGAAGCACACGGCCGCCGCCAACACGCTCAGCAGGAACAGCTGCGTGCGCACGATCGGCAGCGGGCCGATGGCCCCCACGCTGTCGAGGGCCTGCACCGGGGCCCACAGCGGCAGGATCGGAGCGAACGCCGCCGACGTCAGAATGAAGCCGCGAGCCAGGCGGTACTGATCCCGGGACGACTGGATCTCCTGCCAGACCGACGGCGCCCGCAGCATCAGCTGGTGCTCGAGCGCCTGCAGGAAGCCGCCCGCCTTGCGCACCCGGTCGGACCCCGACGCCTTGAGGACCTCGGCGTAGCTCGGCCCACCGGGGAACGTCTCCACGTCCCCGAAGCCGGCGAAGCGCACCTGCACCGAAGGGCTCACGAGGACGTCCATGGCCCAGCGTTCCTTGTAGCGGTGAAACACGGCCCGCGAAATGGTGTGCACGACGACTCCCAGGGCCGAGGCGGCCGTGAACAGCAGCGCGATCCACACCACGGCCTGCGTCGCGCCCCAGTGCGGCATCGACAGGTTGAAGCTCGGGGATCCCACGTCGAGCACCAGCGCCACCCAGACCGTCGCGAAGAACCCGTGGACCAGCGTGGTGAAACCAAGCGCGAACGGGCGTATCACTGCACCTCCAGGAGGGGTTCCGGACCGGGGGCGCAAGTTAGTGCACCGGCGAGGCCGCGCCACTTGCCCCGGGTCATCGGGGTGGCCGAAGGTGATGGTCGCCGCGTGCCGTCATCGCAAGACCGGTGCCAGAAAACGTCGCCGCCGCGACGCCCTCGCCCGCTCAGAAGATCAGCGTCGGCAGGTTGCGTGACCGCAGGAACTGCCGGAACGTCGCCACATCCGCCGTCATCAGGCGGTCGAGCCGCGCCCGGCTGTCGCGCACCTGCCCGTTCAGCAGCTGCTGCACTGACCGCTGGGAACCGGTCGGCGCGAAATCGGAGCTCGTGATCGACTGCGCGAGATACACCAGCTGCTCGGCCAGCTTCATCGGCCAGCGCAGGATATCCTGCCCCCGCCCCGTGACCCGGACCTGGAACAGGTTCTCCTCGAACGCCCGCAGCGTGCGGTCGAGCGAGTCGGCCCCCGCCCGCACGTCCGTCACGGTCGAATCCCCGGCCAGTGTGGCGCGCAACGACGCGAGCTGCCCGCGCAGCATCTCGACGCGGTTGATCATCGCCACGGTGCTGTCCAGGTCCGCCAGGACGTCGACCATCGCCGCCCCTTGCGCTTTCAGGTCCTCGTCCGAGGCGCCGGTGTTGGGGTCCCTGAGGACGTCGAGCGGCTGCTCGGAGGACTTCCCGGCGGCCGTGAGGCGCACGGTGTACCGCCCCGGCGGCGCCAGCAGCGAGAAGCGGCCGATGCTCGGCGCCGGCGTGCCTTCGGGCTTCACGGCGAGCCAGGCGGCGTACAGCGGACTGGTCCGCAGCTTCGCTTCGGGCGTCGGCTCGAACTGCAGGTCCCACCACAGCCGGTTGATCCCGGCCGACGGCAGCTGCTTGATGGTCCGCACCACCGCGCCGCCCGCGTCCACGATCTGGATCGTGACGCTGTCCTTCGCGCTGTCGTGCGGCGCGGTGCGCACCCAGTAATCGAGCGCCGCGCCATAGGGGGGATTGGTCCCGGCCACCGGATCGTCGCCCGCCTCGTACGGACCCTCGACCCCGCGGAAGCGGTACGCCGCCCGCGGCGCGAACAACGCGGCGTCGCGACTCGTGAGCTCCGGCGTCAGCGCGCGCAGCGGCGTGATGTCGTCCAGGATCCAGAAGCCGCGCCCGTAGGTGGCCACCACGAGATCGTGGAACTGCCGCTGCACCGTGATGCCGTACACCGGCGCGTGCGGCAGGTTGGTCTGCAGCGGCTGCCAGTGCGCGCCGTCGTCGAACGACACGTACAGGCCGTTCTCCGCCCCGGCGTAGAGCAGGCCGCGGCGCACCGGGTCCTCCTTCACGATGTGCACGTAGCTGAGCGGGGACTTCGGGATCCCGGTGGTGATCGCCGTCCAGCTCGCCCCGTAGTCCGTCGTCTTGTAGATCCACGGATCGCGGTTGTTCACCTGGTGGCCGTCCACCGCGAGGTAGGCGGTCCCGCTGTCGTAGCGCGACGGCTCGATGCTCGTGATCGTGCCCCAGTCGAGCAGTCCCTTGATGTTGCCGGTGACGTCGGTCCAGTGCCCGCCGCCGTCGCGCGTCAGCTGGACCTTGCCGTCGTTGGTCCCCGCCCAGATGAGGCCGCGCTGCAGCGGCGACTCGGCGATGGCGAACACCACGCCGGCGTACTCGACGCCGATGTTGTCGGGGGTGAGCCCGCCCGAGGGTACCTGCCGGCTCTTGTCGTTGCGCGTGAGATCGGGGCTGATCTCCTTCCACGTCACGCCGCCGTCGGAGGTGGCGTGCACGTGCTGGCTGCCGACGTACACGGTGTTGTGGTCGTGCGGCGAGATGGTGAGCGGAAAGGTCCACACGAAGCGGTACTTGAGATCCCCGGCGGGCCATCCGATCGTCGCCTGCGGCCAGATCTCGGTGTAGCGCGCGATTCCGGTGCGCACATCGTAGCGCGAGACGATGCCGCCGACGCTGCCGAACCCGGACGCGCTGGACCACACGATGTCGGGGTCCACCGGATCGGGCGTCGCCCACCCGCTCTCGCCGCCTCCCACCGTCCCCCACATGCCGCGCGCGATGTCGCCGGTGCGGCTGTTGCTGGGGCCGCGCGCCGAGGGACCGTCCTGCCGGTTGCCGTAGACGAAGTAGGGGACGCGGTTGTCCACGGTCACGTGGTAGATCTGCGCGATCGGCAGCTGCACGCGGAACCAGCTCCGGCCCCGATTGGTCGTGATCGAGATGCCGCCGTCGTGGCTCACGATCATGCGGTTGCCGTTGGTCGGATCGATCCAGATGTCGTGGTGGTCGCCGCCCGGCACCTGGGCGTTGGGCGGATCGATGATCGTCTGCCCGCCGTCCAGCGTCTTGGCCCACGAGGCCGTGAGGAAGTACGCCTCGTTGTCGTTGTCGGGCTCCACCGCCATGCGATTGTAGTAGTGCGTGCGGCCGGCGACCTGGCGGTCCTGGCTCACGAGCTGCCACGAGGCCCCGCCGTCGTCGGAGCGGAACAGGCGCCCGCTGTCGGGCTGGGCGATGTTGACGGCGGGCACGCCGTCGCCGGTCTCGACCAGCGCATAGACGCGATTGGAGTTCGCCTTCGTCATGGCGAGGCCGATCTTTCCCACCGGCCGGGTGGGCAGGCCGTGACCCGTGACCCGGGTCCAGGTCGTCCCGCCGTCGCGCGAGGTCCAGATGCCGCTGCCCGCGCCGCCGCTCGAGCGCATCCAGGTGTGCACCTCGACCTGCCAGAATCCCGCAAACAGAATCCGCGGGTTGTTGGGATCCATCACGAGGTCCGACGCGCCGGTGCTGTCGTTCACGAACAACACCCGCTCCCAGGTCTTGCCGCCGTCGGTGGTGCGATAAATGCCGCGCTCCTGCTGCGGCCCGTACAGGTGGCCCAGCGCCGCGACGTAGACGATGTCCGGGTTGGTGGGGTGCACCACGATGCGCGAGATACGGCCCGTGCTGTCGAGCCCCATCTTCGTCCAGTGCTTGCCGGTGTCGGTGGATTTGTAGACGCCCCAGCCGATCGAGATGTTGGAGCGGATGAACGGCTC
>DATGDE010000401.1:0-5225 GCA_035311125.1 Gemmatimonadales bacterium | reverse complement strand
AGCCTCTTCCCGGACTCGCTGGAGATCAACCCGTACCTCACCATCATGGCGCTGGCCGACCGCGTGGCCGAGGGCATCCGCGCCGAGGCGCGGGAGCTGCTGGGCGCCGGCGCGGGGGCGCCGTGAAGCTCACCGGCGGGCAGATCGTGGTGCGCGCCCTGGAGGACGAGGGCATCCCCTTCGCCTTCGGGATCCCGGGCACGCACAACATCGAGCTGTACGACGCGCTGGCCGCCTCCGGCGCGGTCCGTCCGGTGCTCGTGACCGACGAGCAAAGCGCTTCGTTCATGGCGGATGGGTACTGGCGGGCCTCGGGACGGCTGGCGTGCGTCAACCTCGTCCCCGGGGCGGGGCTGACCCACGCACTGTCGGGGATCGCCGAGGCGTTCCTGGACAACGTGCCCCTCCTCGTGCTGGGCTGCGGCATCCGGCGGGACTTCCCGAAGGCCTACCAGCTGCACGACGTCGACCAGCTCGCCGTGGCGCGACCGGTGACGAAGGCGGCCTGGTCCATCGAACGGGGCGAGGATCTCTATCCCGAACTGCGTCGCGCCTGCGCGCTGGCGCGCGCCGGCGTGCCGGGGCCGGTGATGGTCGAGGTGCCGGTGAACCTCTATCTCACGCGGCATGACGTAGACACGGAGCGTTGGGGCGCGCCGCCTTCCCTTCCGATTCCGGCCGCCACGGATGACCAGCTCGATCGCGTCGCAGCGGCGCTCAACGATCCCGCCACCCGCCCGTTGATCTACCTGGGTCTGGGCGCTGCCGGAGCGGGAGTCGACCTGGTGACGCTGGCCGAGCGACTCGAGGCGCCTGTCGCGACCACCTTCCAGGGGAAGGGTGTGTTCCCCGAGTCTCATCCGTTGTTCCTGTGGAACGGCTTCGGCGCCTCGGCCGCGCCGTTTGCGCGAGCGCTGGCGGACCGGCGCCGGGGAACGCTCGCGATCGGCTGCCGCTTCGGCGAGGTCGGCACGGGGAGCTACGGGCTCGAGCCGCCGCGTCCGCTGTTGCACGTGGACATCGACCCCGCCGTCCCGGGCCGCAATTACGTGACCGAAGTCGCCGTGGCCGCCGATGCGGCGGCGTTCGTCCGCGCCCTGCTACCACGACTCACCGCGCGGCCGCGAGACGAGGCCCTCCGCGCCGGGATCCGCGAGGGGCACGCGCGTGTGTGGCGCGATTGGCTGACGCCGACCGCCGACCTCGTCAACCCGCCGCGCCTGCTCCGGGCGCTGCAGGAGGCGTTCGGCCCGGAGACGGTCTTCACCACGGACAGCGGCAACGGGACATTCCTCGCGATGGAATGCCTGCGCCTCGAGCGCCCGGGCAGGTTCCTGGCGCCGGTGGACTACTCGTGCATGGGGTATGCGGTGCCCGCCGCCCTCGGGGCGAAGCTCGCGCGGCCCGAGTGCCCCGTCGTGGCGCTCGCCGGCGACGGGGCGCTGCTCATGACCGGGCTCGAGCTGCTCACGGCGGCGCAGCTGGGGATCGCGGTCGCGGTGTTCGTGCTGCGGGATCGCGAGCTCGCGCAGATCGCGCAATTCCAGGCGACGGCGCTCTCGCGCAAGACCGCGAGCGAGCTCCCCGACTACGACGCGGGGGCGCTCGCCGGAGCGCTGGGCGTCGAGGCCCTACGGCTGGCGCGCGATGCGGACATCGCCGGCGTCCTGGCGCGGGCGCGGGAGATCCTCGCGGCGGGCCGCCCGGTCCTGGTGGACGTGGCCATCGACTACTCGCGCAAGACCTTCTTTACGGCGGGCGTGGTGAAGACGAATCTGCTGCGGTTCTCGTGGCCGGAGCGCCTGCGGTTCATCGGCCGGGCGCTGCGCCGCAAGGTGCTCGGCTAGAACAGGCTCCGCACCACGAACCAGACGTTCGCCGGCCGCTCGGCGAGCCGCCGCATGTACCAGGCGAACCAGTGCGAGCCGTAGCTGATCAGCACGCGCACCTTCACACCCAGCCCGGCGAGCCGGCGCTGGGCCTCGCTGCGGATGCCGTACAGCATGTGCACCTCGTACCGCCCGTCGGCGCTCTTCGCGGTCGCCTGCTCGCGGATGCGATCGATCAACCGGAGATCGTGCGTGCCGAACACCGGGGTCGCCCGGCCGGCGGCAGCGGCCTCGAGCAGCTGCACGGCGAGCGTGGCGTATTGCGCATCGACGTCCGGCTTGTGCGGCAACGCCACGTCCGCAGGCTCGCTGTAGGCCCCCTTCACCAGACGGATGGCGGGCGACAGCGGAAGCAGGGCGGCGAGGTCCTGGGGCGTGCGCCGCAGATACGCCTGGAGGCACACGCCGACGCCGGGGCCCTCCGCCAGGACGCGGCGGTAGACGTCCAGCGTGGCGTCCACGTAGCGGGACTCCTCCATGTCGATCCAGAGGAAGCAATGCTCTTGCCGGGCTTTCGCTGCGAGCGCCAGCACGTGGCGCAGGCAGGCGGTGCGGTCCACGTCGAGGCCGAGATGGGTCAGCTTCACCGACACGTGGGCCGGCAGGAACCGGTCGCGCACCTGATCGAACACGTTGAGGTAGTGGTCGCGCACGTCCTCGGCTTCGGCGGCGTTGCGCACCTGCTCCCCCAACTGGGTCAGCACGACCCCCAGGGAAGCCTTGGCGAGCTCGGCGCTCGCGTCGAGCGCGTCCAGCAGACTCTCCCCCGGCATGAAACGGCGCACGGCGCGCCGCGCGAACGCGCGCCGGCGGAACTGCTCGGCGAGCCATGGGCTGCGGGAGGCGCGCAGCAACATCGATCGGGCGAGGGTCATGAGGCGGACAAGATAGCCGCCCGAATGCGGAGCCGCCCGCCGGATCCGGTTCCCCGGTTCCGGCGGGCGGTGGCCCGGCGGTGCCGCTTCGCTCAACGATCGATGGACAGCTCGTTCACGACACCCAACACACCGGGCGCCTCCCAGGCGACGCGCTCGATCGTGGAGCGCTCGGCGAGGGACGGGACACGGCCCTGCAGGACGACCACGCCGCGCACCGTTTCGATGTGCACATGCTGGGTGTGCAGGTCCTGGTGATGGCGCAGCGCGGCCTTCACCGTCGTCTGCAGCTCCCCGGTCATCCATTTCGGGCGCACCGTGAGCTGGTTCTCGATGGCCCGGACGCCCAGGAGCGGCGTTACGGCGTGCTCCGCCGCCACCCGCTGATGATCCCAATCGACGTCCCCGCTGAGAGCGACACACCCGTCGGTCACCGAGGCCAGCACCCGTCCCTTCGGCACCAGCGTGTCCCATTCCAGGACGCGGGTCACTTCCTCCAGCAGCAGCTCGTCGGACCGCGCATGGGCCGGAGCCAGGTCCACGCGCAGGTTGTTGGTCACGCGCTGCACCCGCGGCACCCGGCACGCCGCCAGTTCGGCCGCCCGTTTCTCCGGATAGGTTCGCACCGACCCGCGCAGCGTGACGGCGCGCGCATCCACGCCCACGGTGATGTCCGAGGTGTCGAGCCCCGCCTCCCACCGCATTTCTTCGTGTACGCGCTCCTGCAGATCGGAGTCCAGTCCTGGATCTTCATGCTCGCAGCGCCACATCTCGATCGAGGAACCGCCGCCGGCGTCGTCCATGGGATTCACCTCCTGCCTACTCAACTACCCTTGCGGCGTGAACCGGCCGTGAAGGGCGGAGGAAGGAAGCTTGCATCTTGAAATACGAAGCCCCGGGCCGCGTGGCCCGGGGCTCGTCCGGCGGGAACAGCAGCCGGCTCAGCTCTCGACGATGATCAGGTACTTCGAGGCGGACCAGAACTTGGCCGGAGTCGCGATCTGTAGGTTCCCGTGCAGCTTGCCGTCGCCGTCGGGCGGGGTGGCGAGCGCGCTCAGGTCCTGGCGCGACGCGATCTGGTAGGTCTTGGTGGAATCGGGCAGCGGGATGGTCGTCACCTGCCGCTTGTCGATCGCCGTGAAGGCGCTGGGATCGAGCGTGCGGGCCGGCTGGATGGACTTCCCGGACTTCCACAGGATGAACAGGAAACGGCTGCCGCCGGTTTCGTCGATGATGCCCCGCGACTTCAGCTCGTCCCGCGTGCCGATCACGTAGTACACCGTGTTGTCACGCAGCGTGAGGTCGCCCACCGTGTCCTTCAGGGCGGTGTTCACCGCCGTGAGCGCCGTGTTCTCGCCCTTCAACGAGTCGATCTGCGTCGCGTACGCGACCAGCTGCGTGCGCTGCGAGGTGACGACCGAATCGTAGTTGGCGATCGTGGCGGCCAGCGTGTTGCGCAGGCTGTCGGAGACCGACGTCAAGCCGCGGATACGGCGCTCACTCGAGCGCAGCCGCGATTCGGTGTCGTTCAGCCGCGTCGCGATGTAGCGCACCCGCGCCACGACGCTGTCCCGGGACGCCTGTCCGGGGGACTCGCTCGACACGTTGAGCTTGCCGTGCACCTGGACCTTGGCGAGCTCGGCCGAAACGTCGGAGATCATGCGGGCGTCCTGGGCCATTTCCTGAACCAGCCGGTCCCGCTCGTTGGCGGCGTTCTGCAGCGAGTCGATACGCGCCTGCAACTGCGGAGACGGCTTCCCCTGACACGCGAGCGCGCCCAACAGCGCGAGACCGGCGGTCGCGGCAATGCGGATGCTACTGTTCATGGGACGAGTCCTCCAGCGGGGGCTCAGCTGACGGCCGGACGGTGGCGCCCCCCGCCATCCGTCGGCGCTGCGTGTGAGCGATGTCACTAACCAATCGGTCACCCGGCAGGCGACGCCGGGTTTCATGAGGGGCCAATATACCCGGAAAGCTCCGCAACGTTTCCCTCCGGGACGAGGAGATCGCGGCCCCGTCACTGCACATAGAACGAAGTCCGTCCGACCATGCCGCCGCGCTCGAACCACAGGGTAATCGCCTGCCCGCCGGCCGCCTGAGCGAAGGCGGCGCGGAGCGATTCTGCCGACCCCACGCGCTGGCGGTTCACCTGAAATACGACGTCCCCGGGGGCCAGGCCCGTGGCCCGCCGCGTATCGTCGCCGATATCGTAAATGAGGACGCCCTGCGTGACCTGAATGTCGCGCTCCTGGCGGATCGCCGGGGTGAGCGTGATCACGCGAATGTCGCCCAGTATCGCGATTTTCTCGGCGCTCGAGGTGGGCAGGTCGGTGACCACCAGCTGGACGATCCGCGACCGCCCGGCGCAGCGACAGGACACCGCCAGCGTGTCGCCGGGGCCGGCATCGAGCAGGACCGCGTCCCAGTCCAGAAACGTCCGGAGCCGCTGCCCGCGCGCCCC
>DATGDE010000400.1:0-12201 GCA_035311125.1 Gemmatimonadales bacterium | reverse complement strand
GCGACGCGGCGTGGACATCCTGATCGGCCGCGGGCACGAGATGGCGCGCCATCACATGGAGATCCGCGGCATCGGGCTGATCGACATCAAGCAACTGTTCGGCATCCGCGCCGTACGCCAGCAGAAGCGCATCGAGGTCGTGGTACAGCTCGAGGACTGGGACGCCGCGCGCGAGTACGACCGGACCGGTCTCGACACGCAGCAGACCACCATCCTCGGCGTGGGCGTGCCGCTCGTGACCGTGCCGCTCAACCCGGGCAAGAACCTCACGGTGATCTGCGAGATCGTGGCCATGAACCACCTGCTGCGCTACAGCGGCGTGGATGCGGCCAGGAACTTCAACGAGCGGCTGATTCGTCAGATGCGCGAGCGCGCGTCGCTGCGGGAGTATCTCGAAGAGGACTATGAGTGAGCTGCGGGGAGTCGTCGTGTCGCACGCCGAGCTGGCGTCGGCGCTGGTCGCCGCCGTGCGCGCGATCAGCGGCGTGGACGCCGCGCTGGTCGCGGTCAGCAACGAGGGCTGCGACCCCCGGGCCCTCGCCGCGCGCATCGAGGCGGCCGTCGGCGGGCAGCCCGCGGTGTTGTTCGTGGACCTGCCGGGCGGCTCCTGCCTCACCGGCGCCGTCCGGCTGGCGCACGGCAACGCCGACATCGCGGTGGTGACCGGCGTGAACCTGGCCATGTTGCTCGACTTCGTGTTCCACCGGGACAGCACCCCCGCGGAGGCGGCGCGCCGCGCCGTGGACGCCGGCGGGCGGGCGATCCGCACGCCCGCCGCATGAGCCTCGCCCTCGTGCGCCTCGACGATCGCCTGATCCACGGCCAGGTGGTGGTGGGGTGGGGGCAGCCGCTCAACGCCGCGTTCATCGTGCTGGTGGACGACGAGGTCCGCGGCAGCGAGTGGGAGCAGGACCTCTACCGCATGGGTGTCCCGCCGAGCATGGAGGTGGTGTTTGCCTCGATCGGCGAGGCGGAGCGGCGCCTCCCCGAATGGGTCGCGGACGCCCGGCCCGGCATTCTCCTGGCGGGCGACATCGACACGATGGCGGCGATCGTCGCCGCCGCGGCCGGGCGGATTCGCCGCGTCAACGTGGGCGGCGTGCACCACCGCGCCGGCCGCACCGAGCGCCTGCGGTACGTCTACCTCACCGACGAGGAGGCCGCCAAGCTCCACCGCCTCGCCTCCAACGGCGTCGAGGTCTCGGCGCAGGACGTGCCGACCGCCCGTGCCGTGCCGATCGGAGAGTTCCTGTGAGCGCCGGGACGCTCGCGCTGCTCGTCGTCTGGGGCACGCTCGTGGGGCTCGATCTCGTGAGTGTGCCGCAGATGATGATCGCGCGGCCGCTCGTGGCTGGCACGTTCGCGGGTCTCCTGCTCGGCGATCTCGAGGCCGGATTGCGTCTCGGGATCGTGTTCGAGCTGTTCCAGTTCGACATCCTGCCGGTCGGCGCCGCGCGCTATCCCGAGTACGGCCCCGCCACCATCGTGGCGGTCGCCGCCACGCACTGGCTCGGCCACGAAGACGCCTGGGGGATCGGCGTGGGGCTCGGGCTGCTGGTCGCGCTGTTCGCGGGCAGCACCCTCCATGTGCTGCGAACCGCCAACGCGCGGGCCGTGCGCCGGGCGGCTGCCCAGCTCGAGTCCGGCGACGTGCGGGCGCTGGCCCGGATCCACGCCGCCGGTCTCGCGCGCGACGTGACGCGCGCCGCCTTCGTCACCACGACCGGTCTCGCCGCCGCATGGCTGCTCTGGCGGGTCGGCGTCGCGGGGCTGCCGTCGCGCGTCTTCACACTGAGCGCCGCGCTCGGCGGCGGCGCCGCGCTGGCGGCGGGCGTGGCGGGGTTGCTGCGTATCGTGGGGCGCGGTGCAGGACTACGCTGGTTCGCCGCCGGTTTGGCCGGCGGGGTGGTGGCCCTGTGGATCGCGTGAACGCGCCGTCGCCGGCGGCGCCGCTGCGGGCCTCGTTTCTCCGTCTCTTCACGGTGCAGGCATCGTGGAATTACGACCGCCTGCTCGGTGTCGGGATGGGCGTCGCGGAGGAGCCGTTGCTGCGCGGCCTGAAGCGTGACGGGACCGACGGAGCGGCGTATCGCGCGGCGGTGGCGCGCGGCGCCCGGTTCTTCAACGCCCACCCGTATCTGTGCGGCCTGGCCGTGGGTGCGACCGCACGCGCGGAATACGATGGAGCGCCCCCCGATGAGGTGGAGCGGTTGCGTACCGCCCTGTGCGGCCCGCTGGGCGCCCTGGGCGACCGGCTCGTCTGGGCCGGCTGGCTCCCGCTGCTCTCGACCGCGGCGGTCGCCGCGGTCGCCCTGGGCGCGCGGTGGTGGGCGGCCGCCGTCTTCCTCCTCGTCTACAACGCGGGGCACGTGGCGTTGCGCTGGTGGGCCCTGCATGCCGGGTGGGCGGCCGGGACGGGAGTGGCCAGCGCGCTGCGTCACCCCGTGCTGCAGCGCCCGCTGGCGCTGGTGGGGCCGGCGATGGCGTTCGTCGCCGGTGTCTGCCTGCCGCTCGCGGCGCGCTGGCTGGTGCGGCCGTTCCCGTTGGCGGTGGCGGCAGGCAGCGCCGTGGTCGCGGCAGTCGCGGTCGTGCTGCTGCGGTGGCTGCCGGGTCGCGTCAGGTCCCTGTGGCTCGGCATGGGGGCGGTGGCGCTGGGGTTGGTCGGGGGGTGGCTATGGCGCTGATCGAGCGGGAGGCCCGGATCGTGAATCCGCTGGGCATGCACGCTCGGCCCGCGGCGGAATTCGTGAAAACGGCGAGCCGGTTCAAGAGCGCGATCCATGTGAGCAAGGACGGGCTCAGCGTCAACGGCAAGAGCATCATGGGCGTCATGATGCTCGCCGCCGAGCGCGGCTCATCCATGAGCATCCGCGCCGAGGGCGAGGATGCGGAGCTGGCTATGGACGCGCTGCTGGCGCTCGTCGCCGCGGGATTCCATGAAATGCACCTGACGGGCTCGGACGCGGATCTCGAGGACGTCGATGAAGGCGAGCCGGGCGGGGAGGTGCATCTGTGAGCGAGCGCCTGCTGCGCGGCGTCGGCGTGTCGCCGGGGATCGCGATCGGTCCGGCGCTGGTCGTGGCGACGTCGCTGCCGGACGTGCCGCACCGGGTGGTGCCGCGCTCGCAGGTGGGGAAGGAGGTGCGCCGGTTGCGCGCCGCCGTGCGCGACGTCCAGCGGCACGTGGTCGAGATCAAGGAGCGGGCCGCGCAGCGCGCCGGCCCCGACGAAGCGCGCATTTTCGACGCCCAGCTCCTGATGCTCGAGGACGAGGATTTCATCGGGGCGATCGAGGATCTGATTCGCGAGAATCACCTCACGGCCGAGAAGGCGTTCGAGTTCAAGGCGCTGGAGCAGCGCGATGCCTGGATGAGCGTCGGCAGCGCGCGCCTCAAGGATCGCATCGCGGACATGAACGGCGTCATGATCCGCGTGGTGCGGCACCTCATGCACCTGGGAAACGACGACCTCGAGGGTCTCACCCAGCCATCCATCGTGCTCGCGCGCGAGGTGTTCCCGGGGCTCACGGTCCAGCTCGATCGCTCCCAGGTGATCGCCATCGCCAGCGAGGAGGGCACCCGGACCTCGCACGCCGCGATCCTCGCCCATTCGATGGGCATGCCGGCTGTCATGGGAATCGTGGGCGCGCTGGGTCGCATTTCGTCCGGCACGATGCTGCTGCTGGACGGAACGCGCGGCACGGTGCTGATCGATCCCTCACCGGCGGAGATCGCCGAGGCGAAGGCGCTCGGCCTCCGGGACAAGGCGCGCGGCGTCGAGCTCGAGCGCGGCGTGAGCCTTCCGGCGGTCACCACCGACGGGGTGCGCGTGGCGCTGCGCGGCAACGTGGACCTGCCGGAGGAAATCGACGCGGCGCGCGCCCACGGCGCCGAGGGCGTCGGCCTGTTGCGCACCGAGTTCTTCATCACGGGGCACACCTCGCTGCCGACCGAGGAAGAGCAGACCCGCTACTTCTCCCGGGTCGGCCGGGCGTTCCCCGGCTATCCGGTCGTGATCCGCAGCTACGACCTGGGCGGCGACAAGTTCCCGGCCGCCTTTCAGGCGCCGAACGAGGCGAACCCGTTCCTTGGCTGGCGGGCGATCCGGGTCTGTCTCGACCATCCCGATCTGTTCCGCGGCCAGATTCGCGCCGTGCTGCGCGCCGCCGCGGACGCGGACATCCGTCTGATGATCCCTCTGGTGACGCGCATCGCCGAGGTGCAGCTCACCCGGGAGCTCGTGGCCGAGGAAGGGCGGCGGCTGGCGCAGGAGGGGATCCGGGCCGCGGCCTCGGTGCCGGTCGGCGTGATGGTGGAGACGCCCGCCGCCGCGGTGCTCGCCGACCGGTTCGCCGCCGCAAGCGACTTCCTGAGCGTCGGGACCAACGACCTCACGCAGTACACGCTGGTGGTGGACCGCGGCAACGCGCGGCTGGCCGACCGTTTCACGCCGCACGATCCGAGCGTGTTGCGTCTCCTGAAGCAGATCGCCGACGCGGCGTGCGCCGCGCGCAAGCCGGCGAGCGTATGCGGCGAGATGGCCTCCGACCCCCTGTCGGCATTCCTCTTGATCGGCTTGGGGTATGAGACGCTGTCGGTGGCGCCGCCGGCCTTGCCGCGCATCCGCTGGCTGGTGCGGCAGCTCAGCCGCGGACGCGCCGCCGCGGCGGCGGCCGCCGCGCTCGAGGCGCGCACCGACGTCGAAGTGATGGAGATCCTGCGGGCGGGAGTCGCCGCCTGCGGCGTGGACGCGTTGCTGCTCTGATACACGCGCCCGGTTGCCCGCCGGTCGGGCCCGGGCTACACTTGAACCCTCGAGGATCCCTCAAGGCTACGATGCCCTCCAATCGACACGTCTTCACATCCGAATCCGTTACCGAAGGTCATCCGGACAAGATCGCCGATCAGATCTCCGACGCGGTCCTGGATGCCATCCTGACGAACGATCCCGCGGCCCGCGTGGCCTGCGAGACGCTCGTGACCACCGGCATGGCCGTGGTCGCGGGGGAGATCACGACCAACTGTTACGTCCACATCCCCGACATCGTCCGCGGCATGATCCAGTCGATTGGCTACACGGACGCGAACTTCGGGTTCGACGCCCAGACCTGCGCCGTGCTGACGAGCATCGACCGCCAGTCCGGCGACATCGCGATGGGCGTGGACACGGGCGGGGCGGGTGACCAGGGGATGATGTTCGGCTACGCGACCAGCGAGACCGAGTCGCTCATGCCGCTCCCCATCATGCTCGCGCACCGGCTGGCCGAGGAGCTGGCCGGAGCGCGCAAGCGCGGCGAGCTGCCGTGGCTGCGTCCCGACGGCAAGACCCAGGTCAGCGTGGTCTACGAGGGCGACCGTCCGGTGGGTGTGGCCAAGGTGCTGGTGTCCACCCAGCATGCCGACAAGGTCGACAACGCCGACCTGCGCGCCGGGGTGATCGAGCGGGTCGTGAAGCCGGTGCTCGCGCGCGAGGGATTCGAGGTCGCGCCCGCGGACGTGCTGGTCAACCCGACGGGGCGTTTCGTGGTCGGCGGACCGCAGGGCGATGCCGGACTCACGGGTCGCAAGATCATCGTGGACACTTACGGCGGCATGGCGCGCCACGGTGGCGGAGCGTTCAGCGGCAAGGACCCCTCCAAGGTGGACCGCTCGGCGACCTACGCGATGCGCTGGGTCGCCAAGAACATCGTGGCGGCGGGTCTGGCCCGCCGCTGCGAGTGCCAGGTGGCCTACGCCATCGGCGTGAAGGAGCCGGTGTCGGTGATGGTCGAAACGTTCGGGACCGGCACGGTCCCGGCCGACGCGCTCGAGGACGCCGTGCGCGAGGTGTTCGACCTCACCCCGGCCGGCATCATCACGGCGCTGGAGCTGCGCGCCCCGATCTACCGTCCTACGGCGACCTACGGCCACTTCGGCCGGCCGACCCAGACGCGTCGCGTGGGCGACAAGGACGTGCTGCTGTTCGGCTGGGAACAGACCAATCGCGTGGAAGACCTGCGGCTCGCCGTGCAGCGATCCGCCCACTATCAGACCGCCAAGGTGAGGGCATGACCGCGACCGCTCCGCACGCCGCTTCCGATGTGAAGGACCTCTCCCTGGCGGATGGGGGCAGGCGCCGGACCGAGTGGGCCGAGCGCTCCATGCCGGTCTTGCGCCAGATCCGCGAGCGCTTCGCGAAGGAGAAGCCCCTCGCCGGACGCCGGCTGTCGGCCTGCCTGCACGTGACCACGGAGACGGCCAACCTCGCCGTCACCCTCCAGGCGGGCGGAGCCGACGTAGCGCTGTGCGCCTCGAACCCGCTCTCCACGCAGGACGACGTCGCGGCCCATCTGGTGCGCGACCACGGGATCAAGGTCTACGCCATCAAGGGCGAGGACCACGCGACCTACTACGAGCACATCCGCGCGGCGCTGGCGCACCGGCCCGACATCACGATGGACGACGGGGCGGACCTGGTGAGCGCGCTGCACATGGTGGCGCTCAACCGGTTCGACGACCTGGCGCCTCCGGTACGGCGCTGGGTGGAGACGCTGAACGCGGCGGACCGGGCCGCGCTGGTGCGCGGCGTGATCGGATCCACCGAGGAAACCACCACCGGCGTCATCCGGCTGAAGGCGATGGCGCAGGACCGCGTGCTGGCGTTTCCGGTGATCGCGGTCAACGACTCCGACACCAAGCACCTGTTCGACAACCGCTACGGGACCGGCCAGTCGACGCTCGATGGGATCCTGCGCGCCACGAATCTCCTGATCGCCGGGAGCACCGTGGTGGTGGCGGGGTACGGTTGGTGCGGGCGGGGCTTCGCCATGCGGGCGCGGGGGGCGGGGGCCAACGTCCTCGTCACCGAGATCGATCCGCTGAAGGCGCTCGAGGCCCAGATGGACGGCTATCACGTCGTGCCGATGGCCGAAGCGGCCCGCGTGGGGGACGTGTTCGTGACCCTCACGGGCAACCTGCACGTGATCCGGCTGGAGCATATGCGCCTCATGAAGGATGGCGCGGTGATCGCGAATTCGGGGCACTTCAACGTCGAGATCGACCTCGAGGGCCTGGCCCGCGAGGCGCAGGGGCCCACCGCGGTGCGCGACAACGTGGCGGAATGGCGACTCGGCGCGAAGCGGATCTTCGTGCTGGCCGAGGGACGGCTCGTGAACCTGGCCGCCGCCGAAGGGCACCCGGCCAGCGTGATGGACATGTCGTTCGCCAACCAGGCGCTCGCGGCCGAATACGTGGCGCGGCACGCCGCGGACCTGTCGAAGGACGTGCACCGCATCCCGGCTGCGATCGACGCGGAGATCGCCCGGTTGAAGCTCGCCGCGATGGGGGTGGCGATCGATACGCTGACGCCCGAGCAGCAGCGCTACCTGGCCTCCTGGGACCAGGGGACTTGAAGCGGCCGTGATCGAGGTCCGCGTCGCCCACCTCGGGCTCGACAAGACGAGCAACACGCCCGTCGTCATCCTGCAGGAGCAGAATGGCGAGCGCGTGCTGCCGATCTGGATCGGGCCGGCGGAGGCGAGCGCGATCGCGATGGAGCTGGCGGGGATGAAGTTCGCCCGCCCGCTCACGCACGACCTGCTCAAGCAGGTGATCGTGGGCCTGGGAGCGGACCTGCGCAAGGTGATCATCACCCGGGTGCAGGACAACACCTACTACGCCGAGCTGCACATCTACCGCGGCGACGCGATCATCAACATCGATGCGCGCCCGTCCGACTCGATTGCCGTCGCGTTGCGCCTCAAGGCGCCGATCTTCACCAGCGAAGAGCTGCTCGAGAACACCACCGTCGACACCACCGAGCAACTGGGAGAAGGCGGTCCCCAGACGCTCGACTCCGACGCCCTCAAGAACTACCTCCAGAATCTCGATCCTGAGGATTTCGGGAAGTTCACGCCGTAGGGCGACGGTCGGCGCGCTCGCCGTGCTGCTCGGCGCAGGCGTGGCGGACCTGACGGCCCAGGCGGGAGGCGTGTCCGGCGTGCTGCGGCGCGGCGGGCCGGACGGCGCTCCGCTCGGCGGCCGTTGGGTGGTGCTGCATCAGGTCACGGCGGGCGGCGGCGGGCCGGTGGATTCGGTGCGGACCGACGCGGGCGGGCGCTGGCAGCTGCGCGCACGGCAGGTGGATACCCTGGCCATTTACATCGCCAGCGCGCTGCACGACGGGCTCGCGTATTTCTCCGCTCCACTGCGCATCCAGGCCGGAAAGACGGTCACCGCCGATCCGCTGGTCGTCTACGACACGAGCTCCGGCGGCCCCGGCATCGTGCTGCAGCGACGCCTCGTCACCATCGCGGCCGCCGGCAAGGATGGATCGCGGGAGGTGCTCGAGCTGCTCGAGCTGGCCCACAGCGGGCGGACGACGCGCGTCGCGCCCGACACCGTGCGGCCGGTCTGGAGCGTCGCGATCCCGTCCGCCGCGGTGCAATTCGAGGTGCAGCAGGGCGATTTCTCACCCGATGCCGTGCTCGCGCGCGGCGACAGCGTCCAGCTCTACGGACCGGTGCAGCCGGGACGCATCCGCCAGCTGTCCTTCCGTTACGTCATCCCGGCGTCGTCGGCCGGCACGGTCGTCCTGCCGATCGACCAGCCCACGGTGGAGCTCGATCTGCTGCTCGAGGACACCGTGGCCGCGGTCCGCGCACCGGGCCTGACGGGCGGCGGAGTCGAGCAGATCGAGAGCCGCCGCTTCGCCGGCTACCGCGCCGACTCGCTGCCGGCCGGCGCGCCCGTATCCATCGTGTTCCCGGCGCGACAGCTCGGCACCGACCGCCTGCTGCCGCTGCTCGTCGTCGCGATCGCCGCGGCCTTCGGCGTCGGGTTGTGGGTGGCGCTGAAGCGGGAGCAGGGACCAGGGAGCACAGAGCAGAAGCCTCGAGGCAAGAATCGCGAACGCTGACCGGAGCGGACTGCTCCGTGCTCTCTGCTCCCTTGCACGAGTTCCGCCGCTGCTGTAGAGTGAGTCCGTAGTCCACATCGCGAACGGGGATCATGGAAGCCGGTGTGAGTCCGGCGCGGCCCCGCCACTGTAACGGGCAAGTCGCAGAGCCTTGCGCCACTGGGAAACCGGGAAGGCGCGGGGGCAGCAGCCCGGAGCCAGGAGACCTCGCCGTTCGCGCCACCTGCAGTCCCTCGCGGGAGGGATGGTGGCGTCGCAGCGCAATTCGGCGCTGCCACTCGCCCATCTCCGCTCCGCCGGGGGTGGGTGTTCTGCAATGCGGCGCTGCGCACAGCTGTTCGCCATCCTCGTCCTGGCCTGCCGGCCCGCGAATCGCGCGGCGCCGGCCGGCGACGCCCGGCCAGCGGCGACCCGCATCGTCTCTCTCGTACCGTCGGTCACCGAGTTGCTGTTCGCGCTGGGGGCGGGGGACCGGGTCGTGGGGCGCACCGTCTACTGCCTCTATCCCCCCGCCGCGCGCGCCGTGCCGAGTGTGGGCGACGGGCTGAACCCGAGCGTCGAGGCGATCGTCGCACGGCACCCCGACCTGGTCCTGCTGTACCGCTCGCCGCAGACCGAGACCGCCGCGCGTCAGCTCGAGTCGCTGGGAATCCCCACCATACTGTTGCGCGACGACCGGCTGGAGGACGTCGCCCGGCTCGCGCGAGAGTTGGGACGCGCCGCCGGACGGCCGGCGCCGGGCGACAGCATCGGACGGGTGCTCGAGGGGTTCCTCGCTGCGCCGGTGCCGGCGCCGCGGGCGAGCGTCGCGTTCGTCGTGTGGGACGCACCGCCGATCGTCATCGGGCGCGGCAGCTACCTCGACGAGTTGGCGGCCCGGGCCGGGATGACCAACGTGTTCCAGGACCTGGACACCCCCTCGGCGACGGTGTCGCTCGAGACAATCGCCGCGCGCGATCCGGACTGGATCGCCATTGTACGCGACAGTGCCAACGCGCCCCGGCCGGCGTGGGCCGAGCGACGGGAATGGCGTACCGTCCGGGCGGTGCGTGAAGGCCGGTTCCTCGTCCTGCCGGCCGAGCTCTTCGGACAGGCGTCCCCGCGCGCCCCCGAGGCCGTCGCGTTCCTGCGGCAACTCCTCCGATGAGATGGCTCGGGCTCTTCCTCGTACTCCTGGCCGCGCTCCTCGCGGCCGTGACCCTTGGCCCCGCCGCCGTGCCGGCCGGCCAGCTGTTCCATTCGGCGATCTTCTGGGACCTGCGGCTGCCCCGCGCGTTGCTGGGGTTGCTGGTGGGTGGCTCCCTCGGTGTCGCCGGTGCGAGCCTGCAATCGCTCGTGCGCAATCCGCTCGCCGATCCGTTCCTGCTCGGTCTCTCGGGCGGGGCCGGACTCGGCGCCGTCCTGGCCATTGCGCTGCATCTCGGCGGAGCGTGGGCCCTGCCGCTGGCGGCGTTCGCGGGAGCGCTGCTCGCGCTGGGCCTCGTCTTTCGGCTCAGTCTCGCCGGTGGGTCGGCGCTCGATCCGCGCGTGCTGCTGCTCGGCGGCGTGGCGGTCGGCGCGTTCTGCGGCGCCGTCACCACCGCAGTCGTCTCCCTCGCCGAGGCGAGCGCACTGCGCAACGCCTACCTCTGGCTGTGGGGCGGGCTGTCCGGCGCGTCATGGGACACGGTGACCCTCGTCGCGGTCTATGTGCCGCTGCCCCTCGTGGTGCTGTTGTCCGCGGCCCGGCCGCTCGATCTCCTCACGCTCGGCGAGGAGCCGGCGCGCCATCTCGGGACCGACGTCGCGGTGACGCGGCGCCGGGTGTATCTCGCCGCCTCGCTCCTCACCGCGGCCGCCGTCGCGGTGTCGGGGGTCATCGGATTCGTGGGACTCATCGTCCCCCATCTCGGCCGGGCGGTGTTCGGCGGACGGCACCGCGTGCTGCTTCCCGCCTCGTTCCTGGCGGGCGGAATCCTGCTCGTCCTCGCCGACACCCTGGCCCGCACCATCGTCGCGCCGCGGGAGCTTCCCGTGGGCGTCGTCACGGCGCTGGTGGGTGTCCCGCTCTTCATCCTCCTGCTCCGGCGATGGACCGCGGACTGATCCTCGACGTGCGGGACGCCTCGTTCCGCTACTCCGGCGCGCCGCGCGACGCCCTCACCGGGGTGTCGCTCGCGGTGTCCGCGGGAGAGTTCGTGGCCCTGCTGGGGCCCAACGGCAGCGGCAAGACCACGCTCGTGCGGGTCGCGCTGGGCCTGCAGGCGCCGCACGCAGGGTCCGCGGCGATCCTGGGACGTGCGGCGGGGCAGTGGCCGCGCCAGGCGCTCGCGAGAGTGGTGGGTGTCGTGCCCCAGCGCGAAGACAACCTGTTTCCCCAGCGCGTGCGCGAGACGGTGCAGCTGGGGCGGTATCCCCACCTCGGGCCCTGGGCACGCGAGAGCGCCGCCGATCGCGCCGCGGTGCAGCGTGCGCTGGAGCGCTGCGACGTCGTCGCGCTGTCCGACCGCTGGCTCTGGACCCTCTCGGGGGGCGAGTACCAGCGGGTGCGGATCGCGCGGGCCCTGGCGCAGGAGCCGCAGCTGCTCGTCCTCGACGAGCCGACGGCGTCTCTCGACCTGCGCCACGAAATGGAGTTGTTCGAGCTGGTGCGCGGCCTCGTGGATGCCTCGGGGCTGGCCGCCGTGCTCGTCACGCACGACGTGAACCTCGCCGCCCGCTTCGCCGACCGGCTCGTGCTGCTGGCCGACGGCGCCGTGCGTGCCGCCGGGGCTCCGGCGGACGTGTTGCGCCGCGACGTCGTCGAAGCGGTGTTCGGCTGGCCCCTCGCCGTCTCTTCGTTCGATGATCGTCCTCAACTGACTCCGTTGCGCCGTCAACCCTGAACGCGAGAACGCCCTCATGCGCCACGGCTTCGCTCGACGCCTTTGCCTGACGGTCTCCTGCTCGACGCAGTTCGCCGTTGCGGCGGCGGCCCAGCAGCCCGACACCGTCACACTCCCTCCCGTCGTCGTTACCGCCAACCGGGTACCGACGAGCGTGAGCGCCGTGTCGTCCGCTGTGACCGTGATCTCCGGTGAATCGTTGCGGGCCCGTGGCATTGCGACGGTGGCCGACGCGCTGCGTCTCACGCCCGGCGTGGCCGTCGTCGCCACGGGATCCTTCGGTGGGCAGACCTCGGTGTTCCTGCGCGGCGGGGAGAGCGACTACGTGAAGGTGTTGATCGACGGAGTGCCGCAGAATCAGCCCGGCGGCTTCTATGACTTCGCCAACCTGGGGACCGAGGACGTGGAGCGCATCGAGATCGTCCGCGGTCCGGTCAGCGTG
>DATGDE010000399.1:0-8895 GCA_035311125.1 Gemmatimonadales bacterium | reverse complement strand
GCCGCACGATCACCGCGTCGTACAACTCGTCCACGTACCACTTCTTCCACAACACCTTGCCAAGGCCGGTCTCGGCTGCCGCGTCGCGCGCGGGAACGAGCGCCGTCAGGTCGAGCAGCCGCATCGCCCCGATGATGCCCGCCAGCCCGATGGCCACCGCGATCCCGATGAGCACCCACTCGGTGGCGTGCGGCAGCTCGTGCGCCGGCACCAGGGCGGCTCCGGCAGCGGTCACCGGATCGAGCCAGTGCTCCAGCCACGCGTTGCCACCGACCAGCGCCGGCAGATTGAGGAGCCCGCCCGCCAGTGACAGCACGCCCAGCACGATCAGCGGACCCGTCATCACCCACGGCGCATCGTGCAGATGCACCTGCTCGCGGGCGCCGGTGCGGCTGGGGCCGTGGAACGTGTACAGCATCAGGCGGGTCATGTAGAACGCCGTGAGCAGCGCGGCCACGAGGCCGAATCCCCAGAACAGGTACCAGATCGGCTGGCCCGTGCCGCGGGCGAAGGCGGCGCCCAGGATCTCGTCCTTCGAGAAGAACCCCGCGAACGGCGGAATGCCCGCGATGGCGAGCGTCGCGATCCACATCAGCGTCGCGGTCCACGGCAGGGAGCGCGCCAGACCGCCCATGTTGCGCATGTCCTGCGCGTCCTCGTGCGAGTGCGTCGCGTGATAGGCGTGGTGCATCGCGTGGATCACCGAGCCCGAGCCGAGGAACAGCAGCGCCTTGAAGAAGGCGTGCGTCGCCAGGTGGAAGATTCCCGCCGCCATCGCGCCCGTCCCCACGCCCAGGAACATGTAGCCGAGCTGGGAGACCGTGGAGTAGGCGAGCACCTTCTTGATGTCCCACTGCTTGAGCGCGATCGTCGCGGCGAACAACGCCGTCAGCGCGCCCACCCCCGCCACCACCGCCTGCGCGACCGGCGCGAGCGCGAACAGTACGTTGGCGCGCGCCACCAGAAAGACGCCCGCCGTCACCATCGTGGCCGCGTGGATCAGGGCCGACACCGGCGTCGGACCGGCCATCGCGTCGGGCAGCCAGGTGTAGAGCGGGATCTGCGCCGACTTCCCGGTGCACCCCAGGAACAGCAGCAGGGTGATCGCCGTGACCGCGCCGCCGCCCGCCACCAGCGCCGTGGGCGCCTTGGCGAACACCGTCGCGTAATCGAGCGAGCCCGTGTGCTGCCAGATCAGGAACATGGCGACGAGAAAGCCGAAGTCGCCGATGCGGTTCATGATGAACGCCTTCTTGCCGGCGTCGGCGTTCACCTTCTCCGAGAACCAGAATCCGATCAGCAGGTAGGAGCAGAGCCCGACGCCCTCCCACCCGACGAACGTCACCGGGAAGTTCGCCCCCAGCACCAGCGTCAGCATGAAGAACACGAACAGATTGAGGAAGGCGAAGTAGCGTGCGTAACCGTCCTCGTCGTGCATGTAGCCAACGCTGAAGATGTGGATCAGCGAGCCGACGCCGGTGACGACGAGCATCATCACGGCCGAGAGCTGGTCCACCTGCAGGTCGTAGCCCACCTGCAGCGTGCCCACCGGCATCCAGTCCCAGTAGTGGTAGACGACCGCCGCCTCCGGGTGCGCCGCGGCGAAGGCGCGCACCACCAGCGCCGCCACGCCGAGGCCTGCCAGCACGCTGCCCACGCCGATCGCGGAGACCAGGCCCTTGATGCGCACGCCGCTCAGGGCCAGGGCGCCGTTCAGCACGAAGCCGAGCAGCGGCAGGGCCGGCACGAGCCAGACGAGGTCCATCGCGGAGCGGGTCATCACCCCTTCAGCAGGTTGATGTGCTGCAAGTCCACCGTCTCCTTGTGGCGATAGACGGCGAGGATGACGGCGAGCCCGACGGCCGCTTCGGCTGCCGCCACCGCCATCACGAAGAACACGAAGATCTGGCCACTCACGCCCATGCGCTGCGCGAAGGCGACGAAGGTGAGGTTCACCGCGTTGAGCATCAGCTCGACGCACATGAAGATCACGATCGCGTTGCGGCGCAGCAGCACGCCGGCGGTGCCGATGGCGAACAGCACGGCGGAGACGGCGAGCGAGGGACCGAGCAGCATCACAGTTTCCGTTTCGCCAGCACGACCGCCCCGACGACGGCCGCGAGGAGGAGGAGGCTCGTGATCTCGAAGGGCACGAGGTAGGTCTCGAACAGCGGCGCGGCGACCGACCCCACCACCCCCTGCTGGCGTTGCAGCGCCTCGACGGTGCCGGGCGGCAGCAGGATCGCGTCGGGCGGCGCCGTTCGCGGCAGCGCCCGCAGCTGGAACAGCACCCCCGCCCCGAGCACGGCTGCGACGGCGGCGCCGATCAGGCCCCGCAGGTCGCCCGGACCGGGACGCCCGATGTTCAGCAGCATGATCACGAAGAGGAACAGCACCATGATGGCGCCGGCGTACACCAGTACCTGCAGCACGCCGATGAACGGCGCGTCGAGGATCGTGAAGAGCACCGCGAGCGCGAACAGCGTCTGCACCAGCCACAGCGCCGAGGCGAGCGGGTTGCGCCGCGTGATGCACATGCCCGCCGCGACAACAGCGAACACCGCGAAGGCCCAGTACACGACCGTCAGGAACGACATCGGCTCACTCCCCCTTGGGGTCGGAAGGATCCCACAGGGTCGAGACGGGGTGCGTCTGGGCGCACAGCCGCTCGAGGTCGTAGACGAACCGCCCGCGCTCGAACTCCGCGTTCTCGTAGTGCGTCCCGACGTGGATCGCTTCCTCCGGGCAGACCTCCTGGCAGTAGCCGCAGAACACGCAGCGGAACTCGTCGATCTCGTAGATCAGCGGGTAGCGGTTCCCCTGCTCGTCCTCACCGGGCACGAGCTTGATGCAGTTGGCGGGACAGATCTGCGGGCACAGCCCGCAGGCCACGCACTTCGCCCGCCCCTGCTCGTCGGTGAGCATGCGGTGCGTGCCGCGCCAGCGCGGCGACAGCGCCCAGTCGTCACTCGCCTTCTCCTCGGGGTACTGCATGGTGACCTTCTTGCGGAACAGGTGCGAGAAGGTCAGCAGCATGCCCTTCAGCGTGGCGCGCAGATAGGAGATCTCGCCGGTCGGGCGATGCAGCGTCTTGACGGTGATCGCCATCAGGCGCTCCGCCGCTGGACCGAGCCGGAAATCAGGTGGCCGCGATCGAGCACGAAGAACAGCGGCACCGCGAGCACCAGGTTCACCGCGAACATCGTCAGCGAGAAGCGCGCGTCGTAGGTCCACCCCAGCACGGAGTGGAGGTACCAGATCGCCGTCGCGACCACGGTGAGATACAGCAGCGCCAGCGGCAGCAGCACCTTCCACCCCAGCGCCATGAGCTGGTCGTAGCGGAACCGCGGCAGCGTCCAGCGCACCCAGATGTACAGGAACAGGAAGCCGAAGGTCTTCACGAAGAACATCGCCGCGGTGGCGAGCGTCTTCAGCAGCGTGGGATCGCCCGTGTCGTCCCAGTGGGTGAACGGAATGTCGTAGCCGCCGAAGAACAGGGTGGTCATCAGCGCCGACGCGGTCACCATGTTGGAGTACTCGGCGATGTAGAACATCGAGAACTTCATCGCGCTGTACTCGGAGTGATAGCCCGCCACCAGCTCCCCTTCGGCCTCGGGCAGGTCGAACGGCACCCGGTTGGTCTCGGCGAACGCCGCGACGATGAAGATGAAGTAGGCGAGCAGCAGCGGAAACACGTTCCACTGGAACACCGAGCCCTGCTGGCGCGCCACCACGTCGCTGAGCGACACGTTGCCGACCACGAGCAGCACCGCCACCGTGCTCATCCCCATGGCGATCTCGTAGGAGATGAGCTGCGCCGACGCCCGCAGCCCGCCCAGCAGCGCGTACTTGTTGTTCGACGACCAGCCGGCGAGCACGATGCCGTACACGCCGAGCGAGCCGATCGCCAGGATGTAGAGGAACCCCACCGGCAGGTCCGCCACCACGAACGGCACCACCCCCCACCTGGTGGGCAGCGGTGTCCCGAACGGAATCACCGCGAACGTGAGCAGCGCCGGAACGAACGCCACCGCCGGCGCGAGGACGAACGTCCACAGGTCGGCCGTCGCCGGGTAGGTCTCCTCCTTCACGATGTTCTTCAGGCCGTCCGCCGCGGGCTGCAGCAGCCCGAACGGCCCCACCCGGTTCGGCCCCAACCGGTCCTGCATCCAGGCGCAAACCCGCCGCTCGAGCCACGTGAGCAGCGCCACTCCCACCATGATGATCGAGAAGACCACGAGCAGCTTGATGAGGGAGGAGACGAGGAAGAACGTCATGCCGTGACCCCCGCGTCCGTCGCGACGGGGCGGCCCTGAAGCCCCAGCGCCCCGTAGGACAGGCCGGCGAACGCCTCGACTGATCCTGCCAGTCCATCGAACACGTCCGCCGCCGAGCCGGGATGCGCCGTGCCCTCGAGCTCGGCCACCAGCTCGCCCAGCGCCCACCATGCCGGACGCGCCATCCCGGGCGCCGGCTTGGCCTGGAGGTAGCGCTGCACGCGGCCGTCACGATTCACATACGTCCCGTCCTCCTCCGCCACGTTCGCCAGTGGCAACACGACCTCCGCCGTGCGCGCCTGTGCGGGCAACACGGTGCCGGCGTAGATCAGCACGCCCTTCGTCTCGACCGGCACGTCCGGCTCGTCCAGCACGAAGACGAGCGATGCGGCCGCGGCCTTCGAAAGCGTCGCCGCGATGTCGTGGGTGTAGCCCAGCAGGGCGGCTCCCTTGCCGTTGGGCGCGCGCTCCGGCCGCAGCGCCAGGTTCGGCACACCGGCGAGCGGTGCCTCCTCACCCATCACGACCTGCACGCCGCCGTTCCAGTCGAACTGCGACAGCAGCCGGCGCGCGAGGAACAGCGCCTCGGTGGAGGCCCGGGGCGACGCCACCGTCACCGCCCGGCCGCCCCCGCCGGCACCGCGCACCAGCGCGCGGACCCGGTCGAGCGCCGTGTCCCAGTCGGTGGCGACGAGCTCGCCGTTGCTGCGGACCAGCGGCGCCTCGATGCGGTCGCCGCGGTTCATCCAGCGGTAGTTGGCCCGGCCGTGGTCGCAGAGGAAGTACTGGTTCACGTCGAGATTGGGCCGCGGCCGCACCCGCACGACCGTGCTGTCGCGCAGGTCGAGCGTCACGTTGCACCCCTGCGAGCAGCCGGTGCAGATCGACGCGCTCTTGTCCAGCTCCCAGGCGCGCGCCTTGTGCAGGAAGTCCTTGGAGAGCAGTGCCCCGACGGGACAGAGGTCCACCACGTTGCCCGCCCAGGGGTGGTCGAGCCGCGCGTCCGGATGGATCCCGATGTAGGCGCGGTCGCCCCGCTCCGACACGTTGAGCACCGGCTCCTTGGCCACGTCCTGCATGAAGCGGACGCAGCGCACGCAATAGATGCAGCGGTTGGGGACGTACAGGATGTCGGGGCCGAAGTCCTCGACCGGGTTGAAACGCTTGGGATAGGTCGGCGTGTAGCGGGTCGCGGGCCGGCCTTCCTGGAACGTGAAGTCCTGCAGCTCGCACTCCCCCGCCTGATCGCAGATGGGACAATCGAGCGGGTGGTTGATGAGCAGGAACTCGAGCACGCCCTTGCGCTGCGCCTTCGCTTCCGGGGCCTGCGTCTCCACCACCATGCCCTCGGCCACCTGGACCGCGCAGGCGATCTGCAGCTTGGGCGTCTTCTCGATCTTCACGAGACACATGCGGCACACGCCCGCGGCGGGGATGCTCAGCTGATAGCCCGCGGGCAGTCCCGGGTGGTAGCAGTAGTGCGGCACCAGGACGCCCGCCTGCTTGGCCGCTTCGATCACCAGCGTGCCCGGCGGGACGCTCACGGGGACGCCGTCGATCGTCAGGGAGATCATGCCGTCAGCCATCAGCCCCTCATGCCGCCAGGACCGGCTTGCGCCGGCCGGCGATGTAATCCTCGAACTCGCTCCGGAACTTCTTGATCCCCGAGGCCACCGGTGCCGCGCAGGAATCCGACAGCACGCAGATCGTCGTGCCGGTCATGTTCTGCCCCAGCTCGAGCAGCAGGTCCAGGTCCTTCATCGTGCCCTGCCCCGAGAGAATGCGCTCGAGGATCTTCACGGTCCACGCGGTCCCCTCGCGGCACTGCGTGCACTGCGCGCACGATTCGTGGGCGTAGAAGCGCGCCAGCCGCATGATCTGGTAGACCATGTCGGCCGTGTCGTCGAACACGATGACGCCGCCGGAGCCGAGCATCGTGCCCTTCTCGACGCAGCCCTCGTAGTCGAGCAGCGTGCTCTCGGACTCTTCGCGGTTGAGGATCGGTACGGACGACCCGCCGGGGATGCACGCCTTGAGCGTGCGTCCGGGGCGCATCCCGCCCGCCAGCTCGTGCAGCAGGTCCTTCAGCGGGAAGCCCATCGTCACTTCGTAATTGCCCGGCTTCGCGATGTGGCCGCACACCGAGAACAGCTTGGTGCCCGTGCTCTTGGGGTTCGACAACGAGAGCTTTTTGTACCAGTCGGCCCCGTGCCGCAGGATGTGCGGCACGGCGGCCAGCGTCTCCACGTTGTTGATCGTCGTCGGCATGCCGAACACCCCGGCCGCCGCGGGGAACGGCGGCTTGATGCGGGGATTGCCGCGCTTCCCCTCGATCGAGTTCATGAGCGCCGTCTCTTCCCCGCAGATGTAGGCGCCCGCCCCGCGATGCAGGAACATGCGGATGTCGCCGAACAGCTTGGCGGCGTTCGCCTCGGCAATCGCCTGTTCCATGATCGCCAGGGGCTCGGTGAACTCGCCCCGGATGTAGATGTAGACGGTCTTGGCGCGGATGGCGTGCGCCGTGATGGCCGAGCCCTCGAGCAGGGCGTGGGGCGTCCAGCGCATGATCTCGCGGTCCTTGAACGTCCCCGGCTCCGACTCGTCCGCGTTCACGCAGAGGTAGTGCGGCCGCTTCGGATTCGGCTCCTTGGGCATGAACGACCACTTGAGGCCCGTGGGGAATCCGGCGCCACCGCGTCCCCGCAATCCCGAGCTCTTCACCTCGTCGGTCACGGCCTCGGGCGACATGCCGAGCGCCTTCTCGAGCATCTCGTAGCCGCCGCGCTTCTTCCAGCCTTTGAGCGAGCGCGCCTCGGCGTCGCCGAAGTACTTGGAGAGGACGACGGTCTCGCGCGCGTGCGGTTTGTGCGGAAAGCCCATCTACCGCCTCCGGATTGGCATGGGCGGCGCCGCAACGGCGGAGCGGCCCCGAGGCACGATGTTCACAGGTATTTCCTCAGGACTTCCGGCACCTTCTCCGGCGTTACACTCTCGATGAAGTCGTCGTCGATCAGGATCGGCGTGGCGAAGCCGCACGCTCCGAGGCATTCCACCTCGATCACCGTCCAGTTGCCGTCGGGACTGGTGGCGCCCAGCTCGCCCGCCCCCGTCGCCTGCAGCAGCGCTTTGACCACGTCTTCGGCGCCGCACAGGTTGCAGGGCGACGTGGTGCACACCTGCACGAAGTGTTTGCCCACCGGATGCCGGTGGTACATCGTGTAGAAGGTCACCACGCCCTTCACGAACGCCGGCGTGAGCGACAGCACCTCGGCCACCTCGGCCATGTTGCGGTCCGAGATCCAGCCGCGCTCGCGCTGCACCAGCCACAGCGCCGGCAGCAGCGCCGCCTGCTTCGTGGGATAGCGCAGCAGGATCTTCTGCAGCTCATCGAGCGCGCGGCCCGCGAAGACCGGCTCGTACGCCTCCGTCCCCGCCGGCGGGGAGACGCGCATCGCGCTCATCGGTCCACCTCCCCCATCACGATGTCGATCGAGGCGTTGATGGCGATCAGGTCCGACAGCAGGTGGCCTTCGGCCATCTTGCTGATCGCCGCGAGGTTGATGAACGCCGGTGGCCGGATGCGCCACCGCACGGGCTTTGCGGAGCCGTCGGAGACGAAATAGTAGCCCAGCTCACCCTTGGGATTCTCCACCCCGACGTACGCCTCGCCGACCGGCGCCTTCACCCCCTCCATCACCTGCTTGAAGTGGTAGATCATCGCTTCCATGTCGTTCATGGCGCGCGATTTCGGGGGCAGGATGACGCGCGGGTCGTCCACGTTGATGGGCCCGTCGGGGAGCCGCTCCAGCGCCTGCTCGAGGATCCGGTTGGACTGGTAGCACTCCTCGAGCCGCACCAGGTAGCGATCGTACACGTCGCCGTGCTCGCCCACCGGGACCTCGAAATCGTAGGTCTCGTAGTCGAGATACGGCTGGTCCTTGCGCATGTCCCACGCGACGCCGGAGGCGCGCAGCATCGGACCGGACAGCGAGTAGTTGGTCGCCTCCGCGGCCGTCATCACGCCGATCCCCTGTGTGCGCCCCGCCCAGATGGCGTTGCGCGTCAGGATGCGGTCGATCTCGTACAGCGTCTTGGGATAGGTCCTGATGAAGTGGCGCAGCCCCTCGACGAAGCCGTCGGGAATGTCGGCCATCATGCCGCCGACCCGCGTCAGGCTGGTGGTGAGCCGCGCCCCGGTCCACATCTCCTGCAGGTTGTAGATGCGCTCGCGCTCCTGGAACGCCCACAGGAACGGCGTGAACGCGCCGAGGTCGATCGCCGTGGTGCCGAGCCAGACCATATGCGAGATGATGCGGCTCATCTCGCAGGCGATCACGCGCAGCACGGTGCAGCGCGGCGTGATCGCGATCCCCATCAGCTTCTCCGCCGCCAGCGCCAGGGCGACGTTGTTCGCCATGGGCGAGAGGTAATCGGTGCGGTCGGTGAGGGGGATGATCTGGTTGTAGTGACGGTACTCGCCCAGCTTCTCGAAGCCCGAATGCAGGTAGCCCAGGTGCGGGATGACCCGCACCACGGTCTCGCCGTCCAGCTCCACCACGAGACGCAGCACGCCGTGGGTAGCGGGGTGTTGCGGACCCAGATTGATCAGCAGATGCTC
>DATGDE010000398.1:0-3328 GCA_035311125.1 Gemmatimonadales bacterium | reverse complement strand
GGCCTCGTCCGGCTCGACCTTCGGCGCCGGCGGAATCTCACCGCCGATGCGACGCGCGAGCGCGGCCGCGATCGGCCGCAACACCCAGAAGCCGCCGCCGAAGAACAGCACGGCCACGACTGCTTCCTCGCCGCTCACGGATTCCCTCCACGCGCGATCCGTTGCGGATCCCGCTGCTGGGCGAGCAGCCGCTCGGCGAAATCGAGCCGCTCGGCGAGATCCGCCACTTCCTGCCGCACCTGCTGCAGCGCTTCGGCCTGCGCTTCGTGCTGCTCGGCGAGCTCAGCGCGAAGCTCCTCGGCCCCGGGAATCGCCGTCTTGCCCTTGATGCGCTCCGCGAACGCCCGGCCGATCGGCGAGAAGCCCAGACCGATCGCGGTCATGCCGCCGAAAATGAAGATGATGGCGATGATGTCTTCCATACTACGTCCCGGAGCCGATACGGTCGCGGAGTTGTTCCACCTCGCCCATGGGGACGCCGTTCTTGGCCGCCTTCAGCTCCATCCACTTCCCCACCGGACCGCGCAGCGCGACCGCCGCGGAGGCGGACAGGGCGATGATGCTCACCGTGATGGCCGGAGCCCAATCAATGCTCATGGACGACTCCCCCTTCGCGTGCAACCTAGTGCTCAGTCCCCGGCCCGCAACACCTTGCGCAGAAACTGGCCCGTGAAGGACTCTCGCACCTGAGCCACCTGCTCGGGACTGCCCGCCGCCACTACCGTCCCGCCGCGATCGCCCCCTTCCGGCCCGAGGTCGATCACCCAGTCGGCCGTCTTCACCACGTCCAGGTTGTGCTCGATCACGACGACGGTGTTGCCCTTGTCCACCAGGCGGTGCAGCACCTCCAGGAGCAGGCGCACGTCCTCGAAGTGCAAGCCTGTCGTCGGCTCGTCCAGGATGTAGAGCGTCCGGCCGGTATCCCGTTTGGACAGCTCCGTGGCGAGCTTGACGCGCTGCGCTTCGCCCCCCGACAGGGTGGTCGCCGACTGGCCCAGGTGGATGTACCCGAGTCCTACGTCGTTGAGCAGTTCCAGTTTCGAACGGATCCGCGGCTGGGCTTCGAAGAACTCCAGGGCATCGGCCACCGACAGATCGAGTACGTCGGCGATGCTCTTTCCTTTATAGCGTACCTCGAGCGTCTCGCGGTTGTAGCGCCGCCCCTTGCACACCTCGCACGGCACGTACACGTCGGGGAGGAAGTGCATCTCCACCTTCACCAGACCGTCACCCTGGCAGGCTTCGCAGCGCCCGCCCTTCACGTTGAAGGAGAAGCGGCCGGGCCCGTACCCGCGGATCTTGGATTCGGGGAGAAACGTGAACAGCTCCCGGATCGGCGTGAACAGGCCCGTGTACGTCGCCGGGTTGGAGCGCGGGGTGCGACCGATGGGGCTCTGGTCGATGTCGATGACCTTGTCGATGTGCTCCAGTCCTTCGATGCGCTCATGCGCCCCGGGCACGACCTTCGCCCGGTAGAAGTGGCGCGCCAGCGCCCGGTACAGGATGTCGGTGACGAGCGTGGACTTCCCCGACCCGGACACCCCGGTCACGGACACGAAGAGCCCCAGCGGGATCGGGATCGAGAGGTCCTTGAGATTGTGCTGCCGCGCTCCCAGGATCCGCAGCACGCGCGCCTCGTCGGTCACGCGGCGTCGTGGCGGGACTGGGATGCGTAGCTCGCCACGCAGATACCGGGCGGTGAGCGAATCGCGGTGGCTCAGCACGTCGGCGAGCGTGCCGGCGGCCACGACCTCGCCGCCGTGACGCCCGGCGCGGGGCCCGAGATCGACCACTTCGTCGGCAGCGCGGATGGTCTCCTCGTCGTGCTCCACCACCAGGACCGTGTTGCCGAGATCGCGCAGCTCCCTCAGCGTGTCCAGCAGGCGGGCGTTGTCGCGCTGGTGCAGGCCGATGGACGGCTCGTCCAGGATGTAGAGCACGCCCACCAACCGGCTGCCGATCTGGGTGGCGAGACGGATGCGCTGTGCCTCGCCGCCCGACAGCGTCACCGCCGAGCGCTCCAGGGTGAGGTAGTCGAGGCCGACGTTCTTCAGGAAGCGGAGCCGGTCCACCACTTCCTTGAGAATCGGCCGGGCAATCTCCGGATCGAGCCCCCGTTTGCCGTTGCTGCGCAACGGGATCTCTTGGAAGAACGTCAGCGCGTCGGCGACCGAGAGCGCCACGACTTCGCCGATGCTCTTCCCGTGCACGAGCACCGAGAGGCTCTCGGGCTTCAACCGCCGGCCGCCACACGCAGGACAGGCCTGCTCGACCATGAACTCCTCGAGCTGCTCGCGCACGCTGTCGGAGGCGGTCTCGCGGTGGCGCTTCTCGACGTGTTTCAGAACACCGGTCCAGCCCGACTCGTAGGACCCCTGCCAGCGCTCGCTCGTGTACTGGTAGGTCAGCGTCTTCCCCGGCGCCCCGAACAGGATCGCCTTGCGGGCTGCTGCGGGGAGGTTCTTCCAGGGCGTATCGAGGTCGAACTTGAACGCCCGCGCGAGCGTCGGCAGCACCACCTTGCGGAGGTAGCCGGAGGGCTCCCCCCAGGGGAGGATGACGCCTTCGAGAATCGAGAGGCTCGAGTCCCCGAGCACCAGATCGGCATCGACCTCGCGGCGGGTTCCCAGACCGGAGCACTCGGGGCAGGCGCCGAACGGCGAGTTGAACGAGAACTGCCGCGGCTCGAGTTCGGGGAGCGACAGCCCGCACTTGGGGCAGGCGTAGCGCTCCGAAAACACCACCGGCTTCGGCGACCCGTTGCCGTGGCGCACGATCTCGACCAGGCCCTCCGCCGCTTTGAGCGCGGTTTCGATCGAATCGGACAACCGGCCGCGGTCGGCGGCGCGGACGACGAGGCGATCGACGAGCACCGCGATATCGTGATTCTGGCGGCGATTGAGCTTGGGAACGGCGGCGAGGTCGTGGACGACGCCGTCGACACGCACGCGTACGAACCCCTGCTTCTTGGCGGCCTCGAAGACGTCGCGGAATTCGCCCTTCCGTCCGCGCACCAGCGGCGCCAGCACCTCGATCCTGGTTCCCTCCGGCCACCCCAGCACATGCTCGGCGATCTGCGAGGCGGTCTGGCGCTCGATCGGGGAGCCGTCGTTGGGACAGTGCGGCGTGCCGGAACGGGCCCACAGCAGGCGCAGGTAGTCGTAGATCTCGGTGATCGTGCCGACCGTGGAGCGGGGATTGGCGCCGGCCGTCTTCTGCTCGATCGAGATCGCGGGCGAGAGTCCCTCGATCGCGTCCACGTCCGGCTTTTCCATGAGCCCCAGGAACTGGCGGGCGTACGCCGAAAGGGATTCGACGTAGCGTCGCT
>DATGDE010000397.1:0-13549 GCA_035311125.1 Gemmatimonadales bacterium | reverse complement strand
GGGGACACATCGAGCAGGTAGCGCCGGGCGGCCACGTAATGCCCCAGCTCGTGGGCCAGCAGGATGGCCATGAGGGGCATCGAGAAGGCCGTCCCGGCGAGCAGCGCGTGCGCCGGGTCGCCGACGAATGACAGGCGTCCCCGCAGCAGCCCCCAGGCGTCGTTCAGCTCGGCTCGTCCCTGCAGTACTGCTCCGGCGATGGTAGTCGTGATCAGGGTGAGCGCGAACAGGGCGGCATGCAGCCACCAGCGCTCCGCCGCCACGCGCGTCCGGCGCGTCAGGATCAGCCAGCGGCCCGCGGCTTCCTCCGACCAGTAGTAGTCACCGGGCCACTCGGCGAGGGCCTGGGCGAGTGCGGGGGACGGCGCGGCGTGCGCCGGATGTACAAGCGCATCAATGACTTCCCTGTCCCGGAGTGGCGTCGTGCGCCAGGCCAGGAGATAGGGTGCCAGACCGAGCGGACCGCCCTGATCTTGACTAGAGGGCATCGGAGGACCTATGATAGCGCCTGCACACCGGTTACGACCCTAAGCTTCCATAGATCAACGCGTTCACCACCCTGCCAGGGTTCACCCTGCCCGCTGTAGCCCAACGGAGTCGCCGCCCACGTGGATATCGCTGAGCTGAAACGGAAGTCCGTCGCGGAACTGCACGCGATGGCCGAGAGCCTCAACATTCAAAACTACTCGGGGCTCCGCAAGCAAGACCTGATCTTCCGCATCGAGCAATCGCTGCTGGACACCGACACGGTGCTGCGCGGCGAAGGCGTGCTCGAGATCCTGCCGGAAGGCTACGGATTCCTGCGCAGCCCCGACTGGAATTACCTCTACGGGCCCGACGACATCTACGTGAGCCCGAGCCAGATCAAGCGCTTCGATCTGCGCACCGGCGACACCATTCTCGGTCAGGTCCGACCGCCGAAGGAAGGGGAGCGCTATCTCGCGCTCCTCAAGGTCGAGACGGTCAACGGGGAGGAGCCCGAGAAGGCGAAGCATCGGGTCGCCTTCGACAACCTGCGCCCGCGCTATCCCGAAGAGCGCATCCGGCTCGAGCGCAAGGATGGCGACCTGTCGATGCGGGTGATGGACATCCTCTGCCCCATCGGCAAGGGCCAGCGCGGCCTCATCGTCTCGCCTCCGAAGGCGGGCAAGACGATTCTCATGCAGAAGCTCGCCAATTCGATCATCGAGAACCATCCCGAGATCTACCTCATCGTGCTGCTCATCGACGAGCGGCCCGAGGAGGTGACCGACATGGAGGAGAACGTCAAGAGCGCCGAGGTGATCTCCTCCACCTTCGACGAGCCGGCCGACCGCCACGTGCAGGTCGCCGACATGGTGATCGAGAAGGCGAAGCGGATGGTCGAGCACGGGAAGGACGTCGTGATCCTGCTCGACTCGATCACCCGGCTGGGCCGGGCCCACAACGTGGTCGTGCCCCATTCGGGCAAGATCCTCTCGGGCGGCGTGGACGCCAATGCGCTGCAGAAGCCCAAGCGGTTCTTCGGCGCGGCGCGGAACATCGAAGGCGGCGGATCGCTGACGATTCTCGCGACCGCCCTGATCGACACCGGCTCGCGCATGGACGAGGTCATCTTCGAGGAGTTCAAGGGCACCGGCAACATGGAAGTGATTCTCGACCGCCGCATCGCGGATCGCCGTGTGTATCCCGCCATCGACGTGCAGCGCACTTCGACCCGCAAGGAAGAGCTGCTGCTCGCCAAGGAAGAGCTCAACAAGGTCTACCTGTTGCGCAATTTCCTCGCCGACATGCCGCCGGTGGAGGCGATCGAGTTCCTGCTCGAGCGCATGAAGCGCACCAAGTCGAACCAGGAGTTCTTCGCGACGATGTCCCAGGGCTAGCCCGGTGGCGCGGTTGCTGGCGGTGGACTGGGGCGAGCGCCGTATCGGCCTGGCGCTGTCCGACGAGACGCAAACCCTCGCCCAACCGCTCGCGACGTTGACCCGCCGCACCGGCAAGCGCTTCCCCATGAAGGACCTCCTCGCCCGGCTCGAGCAACACGAGGTCACGGGAGTCGTGGTTGGCCTCCCGCTCGAGGCCTCGGGCGCCGAAGGCGAGCCGGCCCGCGCCGCTCGCGCCCTGGCGGAGGACATCGCCCGGCGCTCCGGCCGTCCCGTGGAGCTGGTGGACGAGCGTTTCACGACCGCGCGCGTGCGCCGGGCCGTACACGAGATGGGCGGCAAACCCCGGGACCGTCCCGGGGACGTGGACGCCCTCGCGGCGACGCTGCTGCTGCAGCACTACCTCGACAGCCGGCGGGGCAGCGCGCTGTGAGACGCTCCCTCCGCATGCCCCTCGTGGCGGCCGCCCTGCTCCTCGCGGCCTGCCGCACCGACGTCTCGCCTCCCTGCGAAGCCGGCAGCGCGGAGTGCATCGTCCTCACGATCCCTCGCGGGGCGACGCTGTCCGCCGCCGTGGATTCGCTCACGGCGCACCAGATCGTGGCGCCACGTATGCTGTTTCGCCTCTACGCCCGCGTCCGCGGACTGGGGAGGTCGCTGAAGAGCGGCATCTACGCGTTCCGCCGCGAGACTCCCTGGCACGAGATCGTCGCCGCGCTGGAGCTCGGACGCGGCACCCTGGTCCGGTTCACGGTGCGGGAAGGCCTGCAGGCCGGCGAAATCGCCGACATCGCCGCGCGACAGCTCCAGGTGCCGCGCGACTCGTTCCTCACGGCCACCCACGATTCCGGTTTGCTCGAGCTGCTCGGCGGCAGCGCCCACGCCGAGAGCGCCGAGGGCTACCTCTATCCCACCACCTACACCATCCGCCCCGACCTCAGCGGCCGGGAGCTGGTGCGGTTGATGATCCAGGAGTTCCTCAACCACTGGTCCCCCACCTGGGACGCGCGCCTCGACAGCCTGCACATGTCGCTGCACGACCTCGTGACGCTGGCCTCGATCATCCAGTCGGAAGTCCGCTACGCGCCCGACCGCGAGTACGTGTCCGCCGTCTACCACAACCGGCTGCGCCTCGGCATGCTGCTGCAGGCCGATCCGACGGTCGTGTACGCGATGGGGCGACGCCCGCGGCGGGTGTACGAGAAGAACCTGCTGATCCGGTCGCCCTACAACACGTACCTCTACCCCGGCCTGCCTCCCGGACCAATCAGCCAGCCGGATAGCGCCTCCCTCGCCGCGGCCCTCTACCCCGCGCGGGTTCCGTTCCTCTACTTCGTGGCGCAGCCCGACGGCAAGCACATCTTCTCAGTCAGCTACGAGGAGCACCTCGCGGCGATCCGCCGGGTGAAGGAGCAGGTGCAGGAGATACGAGAACGCGCGCGGCAGACTCGGGATCCGCAGCCCCGAGCACAGCGGCGATGACCGCGACGCCGGCCGCTCCCGCGCGACGGATCAGCGCGACGTTGGCCGGCCCGATGCCGCCGATGCCGATCACCGGGACGAGCGGAGGCGCAGTCCGGGCGAGCGCGGCGAAACCGGCGGGACCGAGCGGCGCGCCGGCATCGGGTTTGGTGGCGGTCGCGAAGCAGGGGCCGATGCTCCAATAGTCCGCAGGCGCCGCGCGGGCCCGGTCGGCCTCGGCCGCGGAGCCGACGGAGGCACCGAGGATGAATCCCGGCGGCAGGTGGGGTCGCACGACGTCGATCGGCACGTCGTCCTGTCCGAGATGAGCGCCGGCGGCGCCGGCGGCGAGGGCCACGTCCACGCGGTCGTTGACCAGCACGGGAACGGGCAGCGCGGCGACCAGGGACCGGACGAGGGCGAGCAGGTCGCGCGGTGACGCCTGCTTGTCGCGTACCTGGATCATCGTGGCGCCGCCCCGCACCGCGGCGCGACACACCGCGACCGGGTCGCGATCCCGGAGCAGCGTCGGGTCGGTGATCACCACCAGGCGGAGCTGGTCGGCAAGAGAGGTGGCCATGGACAGCGACAAAGCTATCGCTACGGTAGGCGCCAAGGGGGCCGCGCGCTGGGCCGCCGGCCACCCCTGGATCTATCGCAGCGACGTGCTCACCGCCCCACGCGCCGCTCCGGGAATCGTTCGCGTGCACGACCGGCGCGGCGCGCCGCTGGGCCAGGCGCTCTACTCGCCGCGCAGCGAGATCCGATTGCGGCTGCTCACGCCGGGCGACGAGCCGATCGACGCCGCGTGGTGGCGCTTCCGGATCGCGGCCTGCGCCGCCCGGCGCGAGGGAATCCCGGCCACCGCCTACCGCGTGGTGCACGCGGAGGCCGACGGGTTGCCATCCCTCGTCGTGGACCGGTACGGCCCGTTCATCGTCGCGCAGCTCCTCTCCGCCGGGCTGGAGGCGGTCCGCAGCGACGTGCTCGCCGGCCTGCGACAGGCGCTCGAGCCCCGCGGGATCCTGCTGCGTCACGACACGGCCGTGCGACGCCACGAGGGACTGCCGCTCGAGATCGAGATGGGGTACGGAGAGGTGCCGGATGCAGTGGAGGTGCGGGAGGGATCCGTGCGCTATCTCGCCGCCCCGCGGCACGGACAGAAGACCGGCGCGTTTCTCGACCAGCGGGAGAATCGCGTCCTGGCAGGGGAGCGCACGCGGCCCGGCGGGCGGGCGCTCGATGTATTCACCTACCATGGCTCCTTCGCTCTGCACCTCGCGCGGCATGCCGCGACCGTGCTGGCGGTGGACCAGAGCGCCGAGGCCCTGGCCCGTGGCGCGCAGAACGCGTCCCTCAACGGCCTCACCAACATCGCCTGGCGCGAGGCCAACGCCTTCGACCTGCTGCGCGGGCTGGAACGCGCCGGCGAACGGTTCGATACCATCGTGCTCGATCCGCCGGCGTTCGCCAAGACCCGTGCGTCTCTGCCCCGCGCCCTTGCCGGGTACAAGGAGATCAATCTCCGGGCCATGCGCCTGCTGGCGCCCGGAGGGATCCTCTTCACGTGCTCCTGCTCCTACCACGTCCACCGGGCGGATTTCCAGGAGATGCTGGCCGCCGCGGCCGGCGACAGCGGTCGCCGCCTCGAGCTGGTCCGCCTGACGGGGGCCGCGGCGGACCATCCCGAGATTCTGAATATCCCCGAGACGGGGTACCTCAAGGGTGCGCTGCTGCGCGCGGTCGACTGACCCGTTGACTCTCCGCGCCCGCCTTACAACCTTGCATCCATGCCAGCCGCCCGGCCCTCGCGGCCCCGCCCCGCCCGGCAGCTCCGGCGTGAGGGGGCGGCGCGCGACCGGACAGCCCTGGTCCGGCGCGTGCTCATCGGCCTGTTCTTCGCCAACCTGGCCGTCGTCGGCGCCAAGGTTGCGGTCGGACTGGCCGCGCGCTCGCTCGCCGTTCTGGGCGACGCCCTTCACTCCTCGGTCGACGCCCTCAACAACATCCTCGCGCTGGTCGTAGTGCGCGTTGCAGCGCAGGCACCCGACGAGGATCATCCGTACGGGCACGGCAAGTTCGAGACGCTGGGTGCGCTGGCGATCGTCGGCTTCCTCTCGGTGACGTGCTTCGAGCTGGCACGTGACGCGGTGACGCGACTGTGGGGCGCCCACACCGTGCCGCGGGTGACCGGCGCCCAGCTGCTGATCCTGGTCGGAGGCCTCGGCGTCAACGCCCTGGTGGCCTGGTACGAGCACCGCCGGGGAGAGGAGCTGCAGAGCGAGCTGCTCGTCTCCGACGCCGCCCACACCCGCAGCGATGTCTACATCACGACCGGCGTCATCGCGGGACTGCTGCTGTCGCGCCGCGGCTGGTGGTGGGCCGATCCGGCGCTGGCGCTCGTGATCGCGGCCTTCATCGTGCGGGTGGCGTACCAGATCATCCAGCGAACGGTGCCGATCCTGGTGGACGAGCGCGCCCTGCCCCGCGGGGAGATCCAATCCGTGGCGGAAGCCGTGGACGGCGTGCGCGGCGCCTACGATATCCGGTCCCGCGGCGGCGGCCAGACGCGTTATGCGGAGGTGACCATCGCGGTGGATCCCGCGACCAACGTCGCGGCCGCGCACGCCATCGCCGACGAGGTCGAGCGCCGGCTGAAGCGCGACCTGCGGCTGGAAACCGTCACGGTGCACGTCGAGCCATGCTGAACGCGCTCGAGCGGGGATCGCGCGCGCGCCGGGTCCAGCGTCCCGCCCGTTCGTTGCGGCAGGAGTACGAGGAGTTTCTGTTCCAGCGGATCGAGGAATACAAGAACGCACTGTCGCGCGCCGAGCTCCTCGAGATCGGCGACGAGGCGGTGCGGGAGCTCGACGTCGCGGCGGCCGACCAGTACCTGCTCACCGAGGTGCTGCTGCTCGAGCACGTGGACCGTATCATCGCCCGGCGGCTCCGACTGCCGAGCTTCCAGCGCTGGTCCCGCACCCACCGCGCGCTGCGCGCCGCGCAGCGCGAGCCGACGCACTGGGAGATCGAGGTCACGAGTCCGCTCGTCGCGTGGGCCCGCCGCCTCGAGCCGGGCGATGCGGCCGTCGTGATCGGCGCCGCCGCCCTCTCCGCGGCGTTGTTCATGGCCGCGCACGACGTCGAGGTGCTGCTCCTCGACCAGGACCTCTCCGCCGTGGAAGGCGCGGAGGCCCGCGCGGTCACCGAGCAGCTGGCGGCCCGCTTCCACGCGCTGGTCGTCCGGTTCGGCAGCTGGATGCCCGACGTGCCGGTCAGCGTCGCCGTGCTGCATCCCGGCACGCTCGCGGAGCTCGAGCCGGAGCCGCGCCTGCGGCTCATCGAGGACCTGCAGTCGCGCACGTCCCCGGGCGGCGTGCACATCGTACTCCCCCCGCGCCCTCGCGCCCTCGCGACCGACTCGCTGCTGCCGCTGTACTCCGCCTGGCAGATCGAGCGCCGCGCCCGTGGGCGCCGCGGCGGGTTCGCTGCCGCGAAGCCGACGGGTCAGTCCGACACGCAGGTGAACGTGTCAGAGTAGCAAATAGCAGCTACGGGGATTTGTCTAACTCATTACAGTTAAATGTCTTACGGATGTACGCCGAGCGGCCTGTCCCTTGCCTTTAAGCGGGAGCGACGGACAACCTGCATTGGGGCCATAATGACCAGTCTGCCACTCGTGCTCGACGACGAACCACTCGGCATCATCCTGCGCGCCGGCCAGCGGCGACTTCGCCCGGCCCGGATCTGGGCCTACTGCTGGTGCGCCGACGATACGGATTCAGGCGATCACGTCCACCGCCTGCTGCCGGTGGATCCGCACCCCGCGGGATAAGCCACGGGAGTTGCGGCGTCCTGCTCGCGCGGGGCTGGCACCACTCGCCAGCCCCGCGTCGTGCTTCTGGAGGAAAAATCAGGTCGGCGAGACGTCGATGGTGGTCGTCACGTTGAAATCCGGATTCCCACAGACCGTCGCCTGCACCAGGTAGCGGCCGGGCCGCACGACGACCTCGGCCGGGATCGGGATGAGCACGCGAAACACCGGACCGATGCGAATGACGTAGGGGGGCCGTTCCTGCGGAACCAGCCAGGCGTTGCGCCAACCCGGCTCGCGCTCCCCGGGCGCGCGTACCGAGACGCAGACGAATTCGTTGTTCGTGAACTCGAACGTCAGGTTGGTCTGTCCCTGGACGGTGATCTTGTAGTAGATCAGCGGGGTGATGCCCCTCGTCGAATCGCCGGGCACGGCGGTGAAGCGATGCGGCACCACGGCCAGCCTCACGTTGGAATGGTGCGACAGGCTGACCACCTCGCCGCTCGACCCGCTGTCGGGCTCGACGTCGTGGATCTGGTCAGGCGTGAACCGCAGGCCGTCCGGCGGCTGACTCCCCAGCTCGCCGCGGGCCTCGACATACCGGCTGTCCCAGTTGCGCCACCGCGTCGCGTCGCCGCCCAGCGGAAGGATCCACATCTGCCTGCGACCGACGAGAATAGGCTCGGTCAGCACCATGACCGCGTGTCCGGCGGCGTCCGGCGTATCGGCACCGACGGCCACGACGCCCTGGAGGGTCAGGGTGGTGTCGGGAGCCGGCGTGACGCCAAGCAGAGCGACACCGCATCGCACCATCATCAACACCGGGCACCTCCGGGATCGGGGCTACGCCAGACAGCCGTCCTCCAAGACTATAGCGAAGTTGCCCCCTTTCGACCTCGCTTGCCCAACCCAGTGAGAATCAATAGTCTACAGCACCATGACGTCGCTCGTGATCAACGGACGCCCGCTCTCCGCCGCCCCCGAGCAGACGATTCTCGACGCCGCCCGAGCGGCCGGGATCGACATCCCCACGCTGTGCTGGTATCCGAAGCTGCCGATCGTGGGCAACTGCCGCATCTGCCTCGTCTCGGTGGAAGGCCAGCCCAAGCTGCTGCCCGCCTGCGCTACGAAAGTGGCCGAGGGGATGGTCGTCACCACCGAATCGCACGCCGCCGTGGAGAACCGCAAGGGGGTGTTGCGCTTCCTGCTGGAGCGCTACCCCGCCGACCATCTGGGTAATGGAGGACGGGCGGACCCGCGCAACGAGTTCGAGCAGTACGTGGTCCGCTACAACGTGACTCCCTCCCCCGTCGCGGGCCGGGATCTGTCGCTGCGTGAGGGTGATGAGCGGCCGGGCGATCCCATGATCCGGCACGACATGACCACCTGCATCCTGTGCACGCGCTGCGTGCGGGCTTGCGAGGACATCCAGGTCGTGGGAGTGCTCGACGTCGCACAGCGGGGGGAGCACGCCGAGATCATCGTCGGGGCCGACGGCGATCCCGACAGAGCCGGTTGCACCTGGTGCGGCGAGTGCGTGCGGGTGTGCCCCACGGGGGCGATCTTCGAGGTCATGCCCCGGGAGCGGTTCCGGCCCGAGCAGATCCGCCAGCCCGAGACGGTCATTCGCTCCGTTTGTCCGTATTGCGGCGTCGGCTGCCAGGTGGACCTGCACACCGCCGACAACAAGATCGTCCGCGTCACCTCCCCCGACATCGAGCTCGACACGCCGAACCAGGGCAGTACCTGCGTGAAGGGCCGCTTCGGCTACGACTTTCCGCAGCATCGCGACCGGCTCACGCGGCCGCTGATGCGCCGGGGGTGGCAGCGGGAGCAGGACGGTCGCTGGGTCTGGCGCGGCGCCGGGGGCGCGGACCGCCGCAGCGGCCCCTGGCGCACCATCGAGGGCGAGGGTCAGCAAACCAAACCCGGGACGCCGCCCCGCAAGACGGGAAAATCGGTGCGTGAGCTGCCGCTGCTCGAGCGCCTGGACATGGACATCCGCGACCGCGTCGCCACTCCCGCTTCCTGGTATGAGCCGTTCCGCGAGGCCACCTGGGAAGAGGCGATGGAGCTGACCACCCAAGAGCTGGGTCGCATCAAGCGCGAGCGCGGCCCCGATGCCCTCGCCTGCTTCTCCTCGGCCAAGTGCTCGAACGAGGAGAATTACCTGCTGATGCGGCTGTTCCGCGGCGCGATCGGCACGAACAACGTCGATCACTGCACGCGCCTGTGCCACTCCACGTCGGTGGCCGCGATGCAGCGGGCGCTCAACACCTCGGCGGCCTCTGGGTCGATGCGCGAGGTGGAGCACGAGAGTGACGTGATCTTCATCGCCGGGGCGAATACGACGGAGACCCACCCCGTGTTCGGGGCCGCCATCAAGCGCGCCCAGGAGCGCGGCGTCACGCTGATCGTCGCGGACCCGCGGCGAACCGAGCTCGCCGATCGCGCCGACATCCACCTCCAGATGCTGCCGGGGACCGACGTCGCCCTGTTTTCGGCGATGCTGCATCACATCCTCGCCGCGGGACTCGAGAACAGGGAATTCATCGCCACGCGCATGCGGGATTTCGAGGGCGTCCGCAAGTGCGTCCAGCCCTACACTCCCGAGCGCGCTACCAAGATCACGGGCGTTCCCGCCGAGCGGATCCGGCGCGCCGCCGAGCTGTATGCCGGAGGGCCGCGCACGAGCACCCTCTGGGCGATGGGCCTGACGCAGCACGCCAACGGCACCGACCTCGTCGCCTCGCTGCTGAACCTGATGCTGGCCTGCGGCATGATCGGGCGCTGGGGGGCGGCGATGATGCCGGTGCGCGGCCAGAACAACGTCCAGGGGGCGTCCGACGTCGGCGCTATCCCGTTCGTGTATACGGACTACCAGTCCGTGACGGACCCGGCTGTCCGCGAGCGGTTCGCCGGCGCCTGGGGGCTGCCGCCGGAGGCGCTGTCCCTCCACAAGGGGCTCATGGTCACCGAGGTCGTGAAGCCGGAGAGCGGCGTCCGCGGCATGTACATCATGGGCGAGAACCCGATCATCTCCGATCCCGACATTGCCCACGCCGAGCACTGGTTCCAGGAGCTCGAATTCCTGGCGGTGCAGGACCTCTTCCTGACCGAAACCGCCCGCTACGCCGATGTCGTGCTCCCGGCGACGAGCTTCGCCGAGAAGACCGGGACGTTCGTGAATACGGAGCGCCGCATCCAGCTGAGCCACCGGGCCCTTGATCCGCCCGGCGACGCCCGCGGCGACCTCGAGATCCTGATCGAGCTGTCGCGCCGGCTCGGACTGCCGACGCCGTTCCAGTCCGCGGAGGACGTGATGCGGGAGATCGCGACCGTCACACCATCGTGGGCCGGCGTGACCTACGCCCGGCTCGAGGGCGCGGGCCTGCAGTACCCCGTCCCCACGCCCGATCATCCGGGCACGGCCTTCCTGTTCGACCGCGCGTTCCCCACCGCGGACGGCAAGGGGATCTTCGTCCCCGTCGAGTACACCGACCCGGTGGAGCTCCCCGACGACCAGTACCCGTTCGTGATGAACACGGGGCGGCAGTTGTACCACTGGCACACGGGGACGATGACGCGGCGCGCCTCCGGGCTGGACGCCCGCGAGCCCACGGCCATCGTCGAAATCCATCCGGACGACGCCGCCTCCCTGGGCGTCACGGAAGGCGACCTGGTGCGCCTCACCTCGCGTCGCAACTCGATGGTCACGGCGGTCCGCGTGTCGGACCGCGTCGCTCCGGGGCAGGTGTTCGTCCCCTTCCACTTCCGCGAAGCGGCCGCTAACCTGCTGACCAATCCGGTGCTGGATCCGTACGCCAAGATGGCCGAGCTGAAGATCTGCGCGGTGCGGATCGAGCGGGCCGCCGTGGTGGCCGGCGTCTGACGCCACGTCAACCGGCTCGTTCAGCTCCAATCGCTCCCCGCCCCCCCGCCCTCGCCTCCCCATACATGCCCGAGACCATGCAGGCCGTCGTCAAGGACAAGCGCGCGCCCGGCTTGACCGTGACCAGCGTCCCCAAGCCCCATGCCGGGCCCGGTGAGGTGCTCATCGCCGTGCAGCACGCCGGCGTCTGCGGAACGGACCTGCACATCGCCGACTGGGACGCCTGGGCGCAGGGGCGGATCAAGCCGCCGCTCGTCGTCGGGCATGAATTCGCCGGCGAGATCGTAGAGGTGGGAGCCGGGGTCACCGAGCTGGCGCGCGGCCAGCTCGTCACCGCGGAGGGCCACATCGTCTGCGGTCACTGCCTCCAGTGCCGCACCGGGAATGGCCACATCTGCAGGAACACCCGCATCATCGGCGTGGACCGCGACGGCGCGTTCGCCGAGTTCATCACGATGCCCGCGACCAACGTGCTGACGCTGGACGGCATTCCGACCGAGATCGGCGCCATCATGGACCCCATGGGGAACGCCTTCCACACGGTGTTGACGGCGGAGATCCCGGGGAGCACGGTGTTCATCGTCGGATGCGGGCCTATCGGCTGTTTCGCGGTGGGGATCGCGCGGGCCGCGGGGGCCGCACGCGTGATCGCCTCCGACGTGAACCCCAAGCGACTGGCGCTGGCGCGCGCCATGGGTGCCCACGTGGCCATCAACGCGGCGACGGAGCAGGTGGTGGACCGTGTCCTGGCCGAGACCGGGGGTGAGGGCGCCGACGTCGTGTGCGAGATGTCAGGGGTGCCATCGGCGCTCCACCAGGCATTCCACGCCGTCCGCATGGGCGGGCGGGTCCAGCTGCTCGGCATCCCCAAGGGGGAGGTCCCCGTGGATTTCGCCAACGAAATCATCTTCAAGGGCATCACGCTGTACGGGGTGATCGGCCGAAAGATGTACGAGACGTGGCATCAGATGCGCCGGTTCCTGAGCGCCGGCCTGTTCGACCCCCGCCCCGTGATCACTCATCGCTTTCCTCTGGTCCGGATCGAGGAGGCCATCGCCACGATCCGCTCGGGGGACGCGGGCAAAGTCATCCTGGAGATCGCATGAGCCTCGCCACGAGCCTCACCGCCGAGTTGGAGCAGTTCAAACGGGATGGGGTCTACAAGCGCCTCAATTTCCTCGAGGCGCCGCAGGGCGCCCGGACGCGGATGGAGGGGCGCGGCGAGGTCGTCATCCTCTCCTCCAACAACTACCTGGGGCTGTGCAACGAGCCGGAGGTCGTGGCCGCCGGGAAAGCGGCATTGGACCGCTTCGGGGCCGGCACCGGCTCGGTGCGGTTCATCTGCGGTACCTTCACGATCCACCGAGACCTGGAGGCGGCGCTGGCCCGCCTGGTGGGTACCGAGTCGTCGCTCACCTACGTCAGCTGCTGGAACGCCAACGAGGGCCTGTGTCCCACCCTCCTGGGCGAGCAGGACATCGTCATCTCCGACCAGCTGAACCACGCGTCCATTATCGATTCAATCCGGCTCGCCAAGACGATCACCAAGTGCCAGACAGCGGTCTACAAGCACTCCGACATGGGCGAGCTCGAGGAGCGGCTCGTGGCCGCTCGGGGCGCGCGGCGCCGCCTGATCTTCACCGACGGCATCTTTTCGATGGAAGGCGACATCGCCCGCCTGCCCGATATCCTCGAGCTGGCGCGTCGCCACGACGCCATCGTGGCGGTGGATGACTCCCATGCCACCGGGGTCCTGGGGAAGACCGGGCGGGGCACGGCCGAGCACTACGGGTGCCTCGGGCAGGTCGACGTCATCACTTCGACGCTCGGCAAGGCCCTGGGGGGCGCCGCGGGAGGGTTCACCGCAGGCCCCGCCGCCCTCACCGATTACCTCACCCAGCGCTCCAGGCCGCAGCTCTTCAGCAACGCCCTGCCCCCCACGGTGGCGGCGAGCGCTCTAGCCGCCGTGCATTGTCTCGAGGCGCAGCCCGAGCGCGTGCGCCGGCTGCATGAAAACGCCAGGTTCTTCCGGGAGCAGTTGCAGGCCCAGGGCTTCAAGCCGCTCCCGGGCGAGACGCCGATCGTACCGGTGATCCTGGGGGAGACCTCGAAGGCGATCGAGATGAGCGACCTGTTGCTCGCCGAGGGGGTGTTCGTCACGGGGTTTGGGTACCCGGTGGTGCCGCAGGGACACGCCCGGGTCCGGTGCCAGCTCTCCGCGGCGCACACCCGGGACGACCTCGACTTCGCGCTGCGCGCGTTCGCGAAGGTGGGAAAGCGGCTGGGGCTGATATAGACATCGTCGTGACATTTTTGGCTCATAAACGACAGCAATTTTACGGTATTCATTCGGGTCTGCGCAGCCCACCTAAAGTAGTTTCACGTTGCCAGCAGATAACCGACATTGCCGCAATAGGCTAGCATTGACCCCACGGCTTGCTAAACGGCGGGGGATTCCTATTTTGGGGGTCCACCCGGCAGCCCCGCGCTGCCCGTTCACCCGTGGAGGAGTCCGATGAA
>DATGDE010000396.1:0-5685 GCA_035311125.1 Gemmatimonadales bacterium | reverse complement strand
CGATCGTCATTTCGCTCGGACCGCATCACAGCTTCCCGCTGGAGAGCGTCTTCCAATACCTCAATGCCGCGACGGTGCGCGATCTCCTGATCCAGGCGATGCTCGATGCTCCGATGTTCCAGAGCCGCTGGCGCTGGAACGCCACGCGGGCGCTGGCGGTGCTGCGGTTTCGCGCCGGGCGCAAGGTGCCGACGCCGCTGCAGCGCATGGAGGCGGAGGACCTGTCCGCAGCCGTATTCCCGGATCAGCTCGCCTGCCCGGAGAACCTGGCGGGAGATCGCGAGATTCCGGACCATCCGCTGATCCGCCAGACGATCGAGGACTGCCTCACCGAGGCGATGGATTTGGCAGGTCTCGTGCGGGTGCTCGAGGGTATCGCGGCGGACCGTTTCACCCTTGTCGCCCGCGACACGACCGAGCCCTCCCCCATCGCGCACGAGATCCTGAACGCCAAGCCGTACGCCTTCCTGGACGATGCCCCGCTCGAGGAGCGCCGCACCCAGGCGGTGGCGACGCGGCGCACGCTCGACGTGAAGACCGCCGAGGAGTTCGGCAGGCTCGATGTCGAGGCGATCGAGCGGGTGAAGGAAGAGGCCTGGCCCGACGTGTCGAGCGCGGACGAGCTGCATGACGCCCTGCTCGTCATGGGCGCGATTCCGGTCGGGGATGGGGGACTGGGGACGGGGGGCGAGTGGGGACATTTCATCGAGGACCTGCGACGCGCCGGTCGTGCCGGCCGGCTCGATGGCTCACCGCCGCTCTGGGTAGCGGCAGAGCGGCTGCCGATGCTGGCTGTCGCATACCCCGGCGCGGCCTGCGAACCTCCGATCACGGCACCGGAGCGGGAGCGGGCGCGGGCGTGGACGCACGAGGAAGCGGTGCGCGAGCTGGTGCGCGGACGGCTCGAGGTCACAGGACCGACGACCGCCGCGGCGATCGCGGCCGCCCTGGGCCTGACGCAGGCGGACGTGGATTTCGGTCTCGGTGCTCTGGAGCAGGAAGGCTTCGTGCTGCGGGGGCGGTTCACCCCCGGCGTGACTGAGCTCGAGTGGTGCGAGCGTCGCCTGCTGGCGCGAATCCACCGGTACACCCTCGACCGGCTGCGGCGCGAGATCGAGCCCGTGGCGGCCGCGGATTTCATGCGGTTTCTGTTCCGCTGGCAGCGGCTCGCGGACGAGACGCGCGCCGAGGGACCGGAAGGGCTGGCCGCGGTGCTCGACATTCTGGACGGCTTCGAGCTGCCTGCGGGCGCGTGGGAAAGCGACGTGCTGCCCGCCCGGGTAGCGGACTACGACCCGCTGTGGCTCGACGGCCTGTGCCTCTCCGGCGAGATCGCCTGGGGTCGTTTGAGCGCTGCGCCCGTCGGCAACGGCGGCCACAAGTCCGGTCCGATCCGCACGACGCCGCTCGCGCTGTTTCGGCGCGAGCGTGGCGAGGTGTGGCGCGCCATTGCTCCCGAACGCAATGCGACCGAGCTGCCGCTGTCGCACGCGGCGCGCGCCGCGTTCGACGCGCTCGAGAGTCGCGGCGCCTCGTTCTTCGGCGATCTGGTGAACGCGACCGGCCTGCTGCGCACCGAGGCGGAGAAGGGGCTGGGCGAGCTGGTGGCGTGGGGGCTCGTCGTGTCGGACAGCTTCGCCGGGCTGCGGGCCCTGTTGGTCCCGTCGGAGCGTCGCCAGCCGATCGGGCGGCTGCGCCGTCGCGGCCGGAGCGCGCCGTTCGGCGTCGAGACGGCGGGGCGATGGTCGCGTACCGGCCGCCGGTCGCTCCTGCCTGAGGAACAGCAGGCCGAGGCGGTCGCGTGGATGCTGCTGCGCCGCTACGGCGTCGTGTTCCGGCGTCTGGTGGAACGTGAGACCGTGCTCGTTCCCTGGCGCGACGTGCTGCGCGTGTTCCGGCGGCTCGAGGCACGAGGCGAGATCCGCGGCGGGCGCTTCGTCGGCGGGTTCTCCGGCGAGCAATACGCACTCTCCGAAGCGGTCGGCACGCTGCGGGCGGTGCGCCGGGGAGCCACGACGGGAGCCCTCGTCGCGGTGAGTGGTGCGGATCCGCTGAACCTGGTCGGAATCATCGTGCCAGGAGATCCACTGCCGGCGCTCGCGGGCAACCGGGTGCTCTATCGCGATGGCGTGGCGGTGGCAGTGCGGGAGGGCACCGGGACGCGCTACCTGGCGGAGGCGAGCGCCGAGGAGAAGAACCAGATGCAGACGGCGCTGGTGCGTCAGCGAGTGGCGCCGCTGGTGCGCGCGTATCTCGGTCGGAGGTAGTGTGGGGCCCGGTGCGGCCGGCGCGACGCCGTTCGAGCAGCTGTTCGAGGGTGCGCCCGAGGCCATCGTCCTGAGCGACGCGGGTGGCCGCGTCCTCCGGGTGAACGGTGAATTCACGCGGATGTTCGGCTTTGCGGAGGTCGAAGCGCTGGGCCGCTCCCTGGAGGAGTTGATCGTCCCCGCTGCACGGATCGCCGAGGCTCAACACGCCTATCTCGCGGCGACGACCGGTCGGCAGGCCATCGACGTCACGGTGCGACGCCGGAAGGACGGGTCGACGGTCGAGGTGTCGGTGCTGTGCACCCCGGTCACGCTGGACGGCGGGGCGCCCGCGGTCTACTCGATCTATCGCGACGTCTCCGAGCGGCGGCAGGCCGAGGCGGAGCTGCGTCGCTCGGAGGAGCAGCTGCGGGAGCTGGCGCACCGGCTGCAAGCCGTGCGCGAGGAAGAGCGGCGCCGCATCGCGATCGAGATCCACGACGAGCTGGGCCAGGCCCTCACGGGGTTCAAGCTCCAGCTCGCCTGGTTGGAGAGCCGCCTGCCCGATGGCAGCCGGTCCCTGCGCGGCCCGGTACGGCAGATGCTCGGCCAGATCGACCGGACGATCGAGTCGGTGCAGCGGATCGGCGCGGAGTTGCGCCCGGCCGTGCTGGACACCCTGGGACCCCTGGCGGCCTTCGAGTGGCAGGCCGAGGAGTTTGCCCGGCGCACGGGGATTCCCTGCGCCGTCGTGGCCCCGGCGAGCTGGCCCCAAATCGATGATGCCCGTTCCACCGCCCTCTTTCGCGTGCTGCAGGAGGCCCTGACGAACGTGGCCCGCCACGCGCAGGCGTCGAGCGTCCGGGTGCGTGTCGCCGTGGAGGAGGGGTGGCTCGTGCTGGCCGTAGAAGACGACGGGAAGGGCGTCGCGAACCGTCAGAGCACGGGACCGAAATCGCTGGGGCTCGTCGGCATGCGCGAGCGCGTTGCGGCGTTCGGCGGTCAGCTGCGATTGGCGCCGCGCGAGCCTTCAGGAACGATTCTGGAAGTCCGCATGCCGGCCCGGCCATCGGTTGAGTGGAGGCAGGTGTGATCCGACTGCTCATCGCCGACGACCACCCGGTGGTGCGCGAGGGCCTGCGGCGGGTGGTGGAATCCGCGGCCTTCCAGGTGGTGGGCGAGGCGACGACCGGCGACGAATTGCTGGCCCGTGCCGCGGAGGTCGACGCGGATGTCGTGCTGCTCGACATCACCATGCCCGGGCCGGGATTCATCGAGGTAATCGAGCGGCTGCGTCGCGAGCGCCCGAGACTGCGCGTGCTGGTCCTGAGCGTACAGCCGGAGGACCAGTTCGGGGTGCGCGTGCTCCAGGCGGGGGCGGCCGGCTACCTGAGCAAGAACCAGTCGCCCGAACAACTGGTCGCCGCTATCCGGCGCGTCGTGAGCGGAGGACGGTACGTCAGCCCGGCGCTCGCCGAGAAGCTCGCTTCCGTCGTCTCCAAAGGCGACACTCGGCGGCCGCACGAGCTGCTGTCGGCGCGCGAGTATCAGGTGCTGTGCATGATCGGCGCCGGCAAGAGCGTGAAGGAAGTCGCCGCCGCGATGTCACTTTCGCCCAAGACGGTGAGCACCTACCGCACCCGGGTGCTGGAGAAGACCGGTCTGAAATCGAACGTCGAGATCATCCGGTATGCCGTCGAGAACGCGCTGACCCCCTGAGGCTCAACCAGGAGAGAATCGTGTCTTCGATCGATCGTCCATTGTCCGGCGCAGCGCTACGCTTTGCGCTCGCCGAGGAGCGTGCACGCGTGAACGACGCCGAGCTGCTGGCGCGCAACGGCCGCAACGCGCGCACGCTCGTGAAGGAGGGGCGGCTGCGCGTCACGCTGGTCATGGTCGGGGCCGGTGGACGCATCGCGCCTCACCAGACCGAGGGACCGATCACGGTCCAGGTGCTCGATGGCGAGATGCGGTTCCGGGCGGCCGGGAAGGATCACGCCTTGGCCGCTGGGGATCTGCTGGTGGTGGATGCCGGCGTGGAGCACTCGGTCGAGTCGGCGGCGGGCGTGACGTTTCTGCTGACGGTGGTTCAGCCACAGTAATAGTGCGATCACTGTCGTTACATTTTGTCAACACCATAGCCAATATCCTGGAATAAATGACTTCTTGACTTTCGGCTTTTATTCGGGCACGTTCTCCTTCCCAGAGCCCAGTGTCGTGCCCCGATGGACCGCGCCATTCTGTACGTCAATCCTCTCACATTCCCGATCGCGGTCGAGCGCGTGGCGCAGCGGAGCGCGCGGTTTCTGGGCCGCCCATTGGCGATCGCGCCGGGCGGAACCGACCGCGCGATCATCTGGTCGGCGTCGGCGGAAGCCGCACTCGCGGGCGTTACGGCGGGCATGCCCATCTACCAGGCGCTGCGGCGCTGTCCCGATCTGCTGCTGCTGCCGCCGCGCTACGGACTCTATCGGCGCGCCGCCCAGGCACTGGAACGCATCCTCCAGCCCTACGTGCCGATCATCGAGCCGCACACGCTGGGCCACGCCTACGGCGATCTCTCCGGCACCCGCAAGCTGTTCGGACCGGCGGCCGATGTCGCCGTTCGCATCCGGCGTGAGATCTGGGGGCGCCTCGGCCTGCCGGTGACCGTGGGTCTCGCCGCCAGCAAGGTGGTGAGCGAAGTGGCGGCGCACGTGCTCAAGCCCGAGCCCGTGGTGGACGTGCGGCCCGGTGATGAGCCGGCGTTTCTCGCTCCGCATCTGCTCGCAACGCTTCCCGGCGCGCATCCCGCCGTCCGCGAGCAGCTCGAGCGCTACAACGTGCACCGCATCGGCACGCTCGCGGCGCTCACCCGCGTGCAGGTGCAAGGCGTGCTGGGCCGGCGTGGCGTCGTGCTGCACGCGCGTGCCAACGGCATCGATCCCCGTCCTGTCCTCCCGCCTGCGCGGCGCGAGACGGTCCGCGCCCAGGCGACGCTGCGCCTCGAGACGAACGATCGCGATCTGCTGCAGACGGAGCTGCGCCGCCAGGCCGAGCAGCTGGGGCGGAGCCTGCGGCTGCGCCGCGTCACCGCCGACCGTCTGGAACTCGTGGTGCGCTACGCCGATCACCGGGATGCGACGGGCGCGACTCCGCTCGAGCCCGCAACCGATCTGGACGTCGATCTCACCGCAGCCGCCCGCGCGCTCGCCGATCGGGTCATCACGCGACGGATCGCGCTCGCGGCGCTCGGCCTTACCGCGACGCTCGGAGTGGGAAGCGACATCCAGCTCTCGTTCTTCGCTCCGCCCCCTCCGATGGCGCGGCGCCACGCCCTCAACACCGCGCTCGATCGCGTCCGGCGGCGATACGGGACCGCAAGCATCCGGTATGCGGGATAGCACGTTCGTTCACCTCCACGTCCACTCCGCCTTCTCGCTGATCGGCGGTGGCGGCG
>DATGDE010000395.1:0-15686 GCA_035311125.1 Gemmatimonadales bacterium | reverse complement strand
CACACCGAGCAGCGGCGCGACCTCATCATCCTGATCACGCCGCACATCGTGGACGACCTGACGCCGCCGTCGAGCAGCAATTGAACGCACCGCCGCGAGCGGCCCTTCGGTGAGGGCCCCGATCCTCCGGCGAAGCGGCGCCGCCGCGAGCCCGACCACCCGGTCGGGCTCGCGTGTTATTGTCCGGGGTATTCTTGGATGGAGGCGGAGGGCGTGACGTTTCGCTTCACGACGGCAGGCGAAAGCCATGGCCGCGGCCTGGTGGCGGTGCTGGAGGGAATCCCTGCCGGGCTGCCGCTGGATGCGGCTGCGGTGAACGCCGAGCTCAAGCGGCGCATGGCCGGGTACGGGCGCGGCGCCCGGATGAAAATCGAGGCGGATCAGATCGAATGGCTGGCCGGCGTACGCGCCGGAGAAACGATCGGCGCCCCCATCGCCATGTTGATCTGGAACCGCGATTGGGAGCACTGGCAGGACGTCATGGCCCCCGAAGCCGACCCCGGCGACGCGCCACGGCGGCGCCAGGTGACGCGCCCGCGCCCCGGACACGCCGACCTGACCGGCGCCCTGAAATACGACCGCGAAGACGCGCGGGACATTCTCGAGCGCGCCAGTGCGCGGGAGACGGCGGCCCGCACGGCGTGCGGCGCCGTATGCAAGCGCCTGCTGGGAGAGTTCGACATCGAGGTCGCGAGCCACGTGGTGGAGCTCGGGGGCGTCACGGCCACTGTTGGCCCCCGCGCGCCGCTCTCCACGTCCCTCAACACGGCGGCGGACGCGAGCCCCGTGCGCTGCCTCGACCCGGAGGCGGAACGGGAGATGATGGCGCGGATCGACGCCGCCAAGGCGGCCGGTGATACCTTGGGCGGAGTGGTGGAGGTCGTGGCCTTCGGGCTCCCGGTGGGGCTCGGTTCGCACGCCTCGTGGGATCGCAAGCTGGACGGCCGATTGGCGCAAGCCATCATGTCGATCCCGGCGGTGAAAGGCGTGGCGCTGGGGCTGGGCTTCGAGGCGGCGCGACGGCGCGGATCGGAAGTGCACGACGAAATCCTCCCCGGGTTCCACCGCGCGACCAATCGCGCGGGCGGCACCGAGGGAGGCATGACGACCGGCGAGCCACTGGTGCTGCACGCCGCGATGAAACCGATCTCCACCCTCATGACGCCGCTGGCCACCGTGGATCTCGCGTCGGGCGCGGTGGCGCGGGCGCAATCGGAACGGTCCGATGTGACCGCGGTCCCCGCCATGGGAGTGATCGCGGAGGCAATGACGGCACTGGTGCTGGCGGAGGCTATGATCGAAAAGTTCGGCGGAGACTCGCTCGGCGAGATGCGACGCAACGTCGATGGGTACCTTGCCCGGGTGCGCTCGCGCACCCCGCAGGGAGCAGCCTCGTGACGCGGCACATCGTGTTGATTGGCCTGCCGGGTGCCGGCAAGTCGACGGTGGGACGGCTCGTCGCCCAAGCCGTGCAGGCGCCGTGCCAGGACATCGACGCCATCGTGACGCGCAAGGAAGGCCGGCCCATCGCGCTGATCTTCGCCGAACGCGGCGAGGCCGCGTTCCGTGACATCGAGCGCCGGGAGATGGAGGACGCCCTCGCCGGTCCCCCGGCGGTGATCATCCCGGGCGGCGGATGGGCGGCGCAGCCGGGCGCGCTGGCATCCGTCCGGGGGCGCGCGCTGCTCGTCTATCTCAAGACCCGTCCCGACACGGCATCGACGCGCGCCGAGCCGCAGGGGAACCGTCCGTTGTTGATGGGGGGAGGGGAGGATCCGGCGGCGCAGATGCAACAGCTGCTCCGCGACCGAGAGCCGTTCTATCTCGAAGCGGACGAGCAGGTTGACACCGATCGCAAGAGCGCGGCGAAAGTCGCCGACGAGGTGGTCGAGCTTGCGCGGAGGAGAGCAGGATGGTAAAGATGCGTGCTTCCGAGTTTGAGAAAGGGTTGATCAGTGGCTGGTAAGAATAAGAAGCCTGTGAAGAAGCCCTCTGCTGAGTCGAGCCCCAAGCCGGCCCGCCGCCGGCGCGCTGCCGCGACGGCCGCGGCTGCCGACGTCGCTCCTCCCGGCGACGCCGAAGCGGAGCACGAGAACGGGCGGGGCGGCGCGCTGGTGATCGTCGAGTCCCCCACGAAGGCGAAGACGATCGGCAAGTACCTGGGTCGAGGCTATACGGTGAAGGCCACCGTGGGGCACATCCGGGACCTCCCGCCCCGCAAGCTCGGCGTGGACGTGGAGAACGGCTTTGCGCCCGAATACGTGACGATCAAGGAAAAGGCGAAGACCCTGGCCGAGATCAAGAAGGCGGCCAAGGGGGCGAGCCAGGTGCTGATCGCGACCGACCCCGACCGCGAGGGCGAGGCCATCGCCTGGCACGTGGCGTCCCAGCTGGGCAACGGCGGCACGGTGCACCGCGTGCTGTTCCACGAGATCACCAAGGACGCCGTTTCCCAGGCGATCGCCAACCCGCAGGACATCGACCAGAAGAAGGTCGACGCCCAGCAGGCGCGCCGAATCCTCGACCGGCTGGTCGGCTACAAGGCGAGCCCGCTCCTGTGGAAGAGCATCAAGTCCGGGCTCTCCGCCGGCCGCGTCCAGACGGTCGCCCTGCGGCTCATCTGCGAGCGGGAGGAGGAAATTCGCCGCTTCGTGCCGCAGGAGTACTGGACGATCGAGGCGGATCTCGAGAAGGACGGGCAGGCGTTCCAGGCCAGGCTGCACAAGCTCGACGGGCACAAGCCGGAGATCCGGACCGGGGAAGCCGCGCAGGAGATCGTCGAGGCGGCGTCGCGCCTCCCCTTCGTGGTCACCGACGTCACGCGCAAAGAGAAGCGCCGCAATCCGCCGGCCCCGTTCATCACCAGCACGCTGCAGCAGGAAGCCGCCAAGCAGCTCGGGTTCTCGGCCAAGCGCACGATGCGCGCCGCGCAGGCGCTGTACGAAGGGATCGAGATCGGCGCAGAAGGGCCGGTCGGGCTCATCACCTACATGCGCACCGATTCGGTGCGCGTTTCCGACAGCGCCATCGCCCAGGCGCGCGAGTTCATCGCCGCCAACTACGAAGCGCGCTACCTGCCGGCGAGCCCCAATGTCCATGCCGGCAAGAAGAGCGCGTCGCGCGTGCAGGGTGCGCACGAAGCCATCCGCCCCACCGACGTCGCGCACCGGCCGGAGGCGATGAAGCAGTACCTCGAGTCCGACCTGTTCAAGGTGTACCAGCTCATCTGGCGGCGGTTCGTCGCTTCGCAGATGACGCCCGAGCTGTACGAGCTCACGACCGTCGATTTCGATCTGGGCCGCTTCCTGTTTCGCTCCACGGGCTCGGTCGTGCTGTTCGACGGCTATCGCGTCCTGTTCCACGAGGGGCACGAGCCGGAAGAGGCGAAAAGCGGCGACGACTTCGGTCCCATCCCGCCGCTGGCCCAGGGCGACCAGCCCACGCTGCGCCAGGTCGTTCCGTCCCAGCACTTCACCGAGCCGCCCCCTCGCTACAGCCAGGCCAGCCTGGTGAAGGCGCTGGAGGAGAAGGGTATCGGCCGGCCGTCCACCTACGCCACGATCATCGGCACCCTGCAGAGCCGGTGGTATGCCACCACCAAGGAGCGTCGCTTTTCACCGACCACGCTCGGCGAGAAGGTGTGGAAGGTGATGCGCATCTGCTTCCCGGAGGTGTTCGAGGTCGGGTTCACGGCCCAGATGGAGAACGAGCTGGACAAGGTCGAGGAAGGCGATCTCGCCTGGCAGTCCGTGCTGGGGGATTTCTGGGGACCCTTCAATCTCGCGCTCGGCAACGTGGACATCCCGGCCATCCTGCACGACGTCCACGATCTCTCGAAGCTGGCCGAGGAACGGTGCCCCACCTGCGGCAGCCCCCTGGAGGTCCGCAGCGGACGCTTCGGCCCGTTCATCGCGTGCGTGAAATACCCGGACGATTGCCGCTTCACCAAGCCGATCGGGCGCGACAAGGTGCCCGATAAGCCGAGCAACGAGATCTGCAAGGAATGCGGCGCTCCGATGGTAATCAAGACGGGGCGGTTCGGAGAGTTCCTCGCCTGTACCCGCTTCCCCAAGTGCAAGCACACCCGGCCCGTCCCCCTGGGGATCACGTGTCCCAAGTGCGGCGAGGGCGACATCGCCGAGCGCCGCACCCGGAAGGGAAGAAACTTTTTCGGCTGCACTCGTTACCCGGATTGCGACTTCTCCGTGTGGAACCGACCGGTTCCGGTGGCCTGCCCCGCGTGCGGTTACGTGGGGATGGAAGAGAAGCAGTCCAAGACGATGGGAGCCTCGCGCAAGTGCATGAAGTGCGGACACGAAATGACCGTCGAGGTGGGCGGACCCGCGGAGCCGGACGCGGCCTGAGGGCGACCGTCGTGGGAGGCGGTCTCGCCGGCAGCGAGGCCGCCTGGGCGCTGGCCGGGCGGGGGATCGACGTCACGCTGCACGAGATGCGCCCGCTCCGCACCACGCCGGCGCACCAGACCGACCACCTCGCCGAGCTGGTCTGCAGCAACTCGTTCAAATCGGTCGAGCTCTCCAACGCCCACGGCCTCCTCAAGGCCGAAATGCGGCGGCTGGGAAGCGTCATCCTGCGGGCAGCCGACGCGGCCCGGGTCCCCGGAGGCGCCGCGCTGGCGGTGGACCGGACGGCGTTCGCTCAGGCCGTGCACGACAGGCTCACCAGCCACCCGCGCATCTCCCTCGTCCGGGGAGAGATCACCGATTTGCCGTCTCCCGCCGTCGTCGCGACCGGCCCGCTCACCTCCGACCGGCTCGGCGCGGCCATCGCGCAACGGCTCGGCGCCGGCACCCTCGCCTTTTTCGACGCCATCGCGCCCATCGTCTCCGACGACTCCCTCGATCACGAGGTGCTGTTCCGGGCCTCCCGCTACGGCAAGGGAGAGGGGGACGATTACCTCAATGCCCCGCTGGACGAGGCGGCGTACGAGGCCTTCGTCACCGCCCTGGTCGCCGCGGACTGCTACGAGCCGTCGCACGAGTTCGACCGCACACCGTACTTCGAGGGCTGTCTGCCGGTGGAAGAGATGGCCCGGCGCGGCCGCGAGGTCTTGCGCTTCGGGCCCATGAAACCCGTCGGGCTGACCGATCCGCACACCGGCCGGATGCCGTACGCCGTGGTGCAGCTGCGCCGGGAGGACCGCGCCGGGCAGATGTGGAACCTGGTCGGTTTCCAGACCCGGCTGCGCACCGGCGAGCAGCAGCGCGTGCTGCGGTCGATTCCCGGCCTCGGCGGGGCCGAGTTCCTGCGCTACGGCAGCGTGCACCGCAACTCCTACCTCAACGCCCCGGCGACCCTGACGCCCCACCTCTCCGCGCGCGACGATGCCATGTTGCTGTTCGCGGGCCAGCTCACGGGCGTGGAGGGCTACACCGAGTCGTCGGCGACCGGGCTCCTCGCGGGCCTGAACCTCGCCCGGATGCTGCACGGTGATGCGCCGCTCCTGCCGCCGGCGACCACGATGCTGGGTGCGCTGTATCGCTACCTGCGGGAGGCCGCTCCCGCGCGGTTCCAACCGATGAACGCGAACTGGGGCCTGCTCGACCCGCTCGATCGACCGGTGCGGGACAAGGTGCGCAAGCGTCAGCTGCTCGTGGATCGGGCGCTGGCCGCGATGGATGCGTTCGCCTCCTCGTTTGAAGGACTGGTGCCGGCGTGAGCGCCCGACCGGAGATCGCCGAGTTCACGGCCTTCCTGGCCAAGGAGCGCAACGATTCGCCCCACACCGTGAAGGCCTACGCGCGCGACCTCGCGGGATTCGCGGATTTCTGCGACCGCTACTACGGCGGGGCGACGCGCTGGAGCTGGAGCGGCGTGGACCGGCTGGCGATCCGCGGCTGGCTGGGGGCGCTGGAGGAGCGCCGACTGGCGCGTCGCTCGGCGGCGCGGGCGCTGTCGGCACTGCGGACCTTCTACCGGTTCCTGTCGTCCACACGCGGGACGGACGTGAACCCGGCGCGCGCCGCTCGCACGCCGAAGCTCGAGCGGCGTCTGCCCACGTACCTCGATCGCTCGGAGACGGAGCTGCTGTTCGCGGAAGCCGAACGCCGTGCAGGGGCGGGCGGCGGATTCCGCGCCGCGCGCGACCTGGCCATGCTCGAGCTGTTCTACGCGACCGGCATGCGCCTCGGCGAGCTCGCGGGGCTCTCCGAGCCGGACCTGGATCTCGTGTCGGACCAGGTGAAGGTGCGCGGCAAGGGACGCAAGGAACGGATCGTCCCGCTCGGGACGCACGCCACCCGCGCCCTGCGTGTCTACTTCGGCGAGCGGGATCGGCTGCTGGCGGCGCGAGCGGGCGGGGCGGGGGCAGGGGGACGGCGGGCCGTGTTCCTGAATGCGCGAGGCGGCAGGCTGAGCGCGCGTGGCGTGCAGCTCGCGCTGCGCGGCTTGCTCGATACGTTGCCGCGCGGCCGGGACCTGCACGTGCACTCCCTGCGCCACTCCTTCGCGAGCCACCTGCTGGATGCCGGCGCGGATCTGCGCGCGGTCCAGGAGCTGCTCGGGCACGCCTCGCTCAGCACGACGCAGGTGTATACTCATACATCGGTCGAGCGTCTGAAGCAGGTATATCACCGGGCCCATCCACGGGCCTGACGCAACGGGGAAAGGGCGAGGGTGCCGGTGTCGCTGCCAACGTTTCATGCCACGACGGTGTTGTGCGTCCGCAAGGACGGACGGGTCGCGATGGGCGGCGACGGCCAGATCACGGTGGGCGACACCGTCATGAAGGCGCGCGCCACCAAGGTGCGCGCAATCAAGGGCGGCAAGATCCTCGCGGGATTCGCCGGCGCCGCCGCCGACGCCTTCACCCTGTTCGAGAAGTTCGAGGAAAAGCTGGAGCGCTACCCCGGCAACCTGGCCCGGGCCGCGGTCGAGCTCGCCAAGGACTGGCGCTCGGATCGCGTCCTGCGGCGGCTCGAGGCGCTGCTCGCCGTGGCCGATAAGGAGCAGGGGTACGTTCTCTCAGGGACAGGGGAGTTGATCGAGCCCGACGACGGTATCTTGGCGATCGGCTCAGGGGGCAGCTACGCGCTCGCCGCGGCCCGGGCGCTGCTCGGCTCGTCCGCGCTCCCCCCGCGCGACATCGTCCAGCAGGCGCTCACGATCGCCGCGGATATCTGCATCTACACGAACACCAACATCACGATTCTCGAGCTCTAGCCGATGGCCGAACCGACCACCCCGCCTCCCTCGCCGCCCACCGACCGCGTCCCGCCGGCCGTCCCACCATCGGCGGAGGAAGAGCCGATGCCGTGGCTCGAGGAGCTGCCGCCCAAGCGGATCGTGGCGGAGCTGGACCGCTACATCGTGGGGCAGGACGAGGCGAAGAAGTCGGTGGCGATCGCGATCCGCAACCGCTGGCGCCGCTCCCAGGCGCCCGAGGACATCCGGGACGAGATCCTGCCGAACAACATCATCATGATCGGCCCCACCGGGGTGGGGAAGACCGAAATCGCACGGCGTATCGCGCGGTTGTCGGGCGCCCCGTTCCTCAAGGTCGAGGCCTCGAAGTTCACCGAGGTGGGCTACGTCGGCCGCGACGTCGAGTCGATGGTGCGCGAGCTGGTGGACGTGTCGATCAACATGGTCCGCACCGAGCGGGAGGACGAGGTCTATCCCCAGGCCGAGGAGCGCGCCGAAGAGCGTCTGCTCGACATCCTCCTCCCGCCGCCGCCCACCACCCCCGCTCCCCGCCCGCCCGCTCCCGGGGAGGAGGGCGCGGGACGCCCGTTGTTCGTGGTCTCGTCCAAGGGCGACGTCACGCCCAAGACGTCGGAGGCGGACGTGGAGGCACAGGAACGCCGCCGCCGCACGCGCGAGAAGTTGCGCCAGCAGCTCAAGGAAGGAAAACTCGAGGAGCGGGACGTCGAGATCGAGGTGCAGCAGCAGTCCTACCCGATGCTCGAGTGGATGCAGCCGCCCCCCGGGATGGAGGGGCAGGACGTCAACTTCTCCGAGATGCTGCAGGAGATGCTGCCCAAGAAGAAGAAACGGCGGACCGTTCACCTGCACGAGGCGCGGCGCATCCTGGTCGATGAAGAGCTGAAGAAGCTGGTGGACATGGACGACGTGGTGAACGAAGCGCTCGACCGCGTGGAGAACCACGGCATCATCTTCATCGACGAAATCGACAAGATCGCGGGCGAGCGCAACACTGCCGGCCCCGACGTGTCGCGTGAAGGCGTCCAGCGCGACCTGCTCCCCATCGTCGAAGGCTCGACGGTGCAGACGCGCTACGGCTACGTGCGCACCGATCACGTGCTGTTCATCGCCGCGGGGGCGTTCCACGTCTCCAAACCGTCGGACCTGATCCCGGAGCTGCAGGGACGGTTTCCCATCCGCGTGGAGCTGTCGCCGCTCGGCGAGGCGGACTTCGTCCGCATCATGACCGAGCCCGAGAACGCCCTGACCAAGCAGTACGCGGCCCTGTGCCAGGTGGAGGGCGCCACCCTGAGCTTCACGCCCGACGGCATCCAGGAGATCGCCCGCATCGCCGCCAAGGTGAACGAGCGGATGGAGAACATCGGCGCGCGGCGGCTGCACACCGTCATGAGCACCCTGCTCGAAACCGTGCTGTTCGAGCTGCCCGACTATCCCACGAAGCAGATCGTGTTCGACGCCCCGGCCGTGCGGACCCGCCTCGAGAAGATCGTCGACGACGAGGACTTGCGGCGCTACGTGTTGTGACCGGGCCCTCGGCGCGCGAGCGGCGTCCGGCCCGCTTCACGCGCGTCTTCCCCGTCGCCCCCGCCGACATCGACGAACTGGGTCACGTGAACAACGTCGTGTACCTGCGCTGGGTGCAGGAAATCGCCGTGGCCCATTGGCGCGCCGCCGCGCCGGCCGACCTCCAGGCCGACGTGGTATGGGTGGTGTTGCGGCACGAGATCGACTACCGGCGCCCCGCCCACGCCGGCGAGGACGTAGTCGGCCAGACCTGGGTGGGAGATGCGACCGGATCCCGCTTCGAGCGCTTTACGGAATTCGCCCGGGCGACGAACGGGGAAGTTCTGGCGCAGGCCCGCAGTGTGTGGTGCCCATTGAACGCGCGCACCGGCCGCCCGCGCCGTCTCGATCCGTCGCTGCACGATTACTTCTCAGAACCCTCCTCGCCTTGACGAGTCTCCTCCGTTGTAGGTAAAGTGTGCAGACGCGAACTGTCATTTTGACCTGCCCCGGGAAGCCATGCAGAAACGCGACTTTCTAGCCGTTACCGACTTCACCCGAGACGAGATCATCCGGCTGTTCGAGCTGGCCGAGAGGATGAAGCGCCGCCAGTATCATGAAGCCCCACTCGCGGGGAAGACGCTGGCGATGATCTTCGCCAAGTCGAGCACCCGGACGCGGGTCTCGTTCGAGGCCGGCGCCTTCCAGCTGGGGGGGCACGCCCTGTTTCTCTCGTCCCGCGACATTCAGATCGGACGGGGGGAGCCGATTCCCGATACGGCGCGCGTACTGTCGCGCTACGTGGACGGCATCATGATTCGCACCTTCGACCACGGCGAGGTGGAGGAGCTGGCGCGCTGCGCCACGATTCCGGTGATCAACGGGCTCACTGACCTGTCGCATCCCTGCCAGGTCCTGGCCGACGTCTTCACCGTACGCGAGGCGCTGGGGACCTGGGAGGGGAAGCGCGTCGCCTGGATCGGGGACGGGAACAACATGGCCAACAGCTGGCTCGAGGCGGCCGAGGTCCTGGGGTTCGAGCTGCGCCTCGCCTGTCCCGAGGGGTACGAACCCAATCGCGAGAAGTTCGAGCGCGCCGCGCGGCACGCCCGGGTGACGGTGACCGAAGTGCCCGAGGAGGCGGCCGAGGGCGCCCATGTCGTGAACACCGACGTGTGGGCTTCGATGGGGCAGGAGGCCGAAGCGGAAGCCCGCCGCAACGCGTTTCGCGGCTATACGGTGGACGCGGAGCTGATGAGGCTCGCCGACCCCAACGCCATCTTCCTGCACTGCCTGCCCGCCCACCGGGGCGAGGAAGTCTCCGCCGAGATCATTGAAGGCCGGCAGTCCCGCGTATGGGACGAGGCGGAGAACCGGCTGCACGTTCAGAAGGCCCTGCTCGCCACCCTGATGGGATGATACCGGAACCATGAGCGAACCGACGCCGTCTACCCCACTCAAGCGCACCCCGCTGCACGACATCCACGTGGCGCTGGGGGCGAAGATGGTGCCCTTCGCCGGATTCGAGATGCCCGTGACATATCCCGCCGGCATCGGCGCCGAGCACCGGGCGGTGCGCGAGCGCGCCGGCATATTCGATGTGTCGCACATGGGTGAGTTCGAGGTCACGGGGCCCGATCGCAACGCGTTCGTGCAACGCGTCACCTGCAACGACGTGGCGGCGCTGCGTCCGGGAGAGGCCCAGTACTCTGGGCTGCTGACGGAGCAGGGGACCTTCGTGGACGACTGCCTCGTGTACCGGTTCGACGACAAGGTGATGCTCGTCGTCAACGCGTCGAACATCGCCAAGGATTGGGAGCACATCGTCGCGCAGAAGGGCGGGGCCAACGTGCGCCTGCGCGACATCTCCGACGAGACGGCCCTGCTCGCGATTCAGGGGCCGAACGCCGAGGCGCTGCTGGCGGCGCTCACGCCGGTCGCGGTGGCGGAGATCCCGTACTACCACTTCACCTCCGGGACCGTCGCGGGTGCGCAGTGTTTCGTTTCGCGGACGGGGTACACCGGCGAAGACGGCTTCGAGCTCTATTGCCGCGCGGCCGACGCCCCGCCACTCTGGGCCGCGATCACCGGGCGCGGCGCCGAGCCGTGCGGTCTCGGCGCGCGCGACACGTTGCGCCTCGAGGCGGGGCTGCCGCTCTACGGCAACGACATCGACGATACCACGACGCCGCTCGAAGCGGGGCTGGGGTTCATCGTCAAGCTGAACAAGGAGGCGCCCTTCACGGGGCAGGCGCGACTCAAGCGGCAGAAGCTCGAGGGCATCCCGCGCCGCCTCGTCGGATTCCGGGTGACCGAGCCGAAGCTGGTGGCGCGACACGGCTTCACGGTCTCGCTCGATGGCCGTCCGGTCGACATCGTGCGCAGCGGCACGGTCACGCCGTCGGTCAACGCGGCGATCGGGACGACCTACCTGCCGACGGCGCGGGCCAAGCCCGGCACGACGTTCACCATCGACGTGCGCGGGCGTCCGGCGCCCGCCGAGGTCGTCAAGCTGCCGTTCGTTCCGCATCGGACCAAACGGTGATCCATGCAGGGACGCCGTTGCGGATCGGCGTGCTGACCGTGTCCGACCTCGGCGCCCAGGGAGCGCGTGCGGACACCTCCGGTGATACCATTGTAACATGGTCTGCAGCAAGAGGTTACGACATCACGGTACGCAGCATCGTGCCCGATGAGACGGGGCTCGTCGCGGGCAAGCTGGCGCGCTGGGCCGATTCCGGCGAGGTGGACGTGATCCTCACGACCGGCGGCACCGGCCTCACCGCCCGCGACGTCACGCCCGAAGCCACCGCCGCCGTGCTCGACCGGCAAGCGCCGGGAATCGCCGACGCGCTGCGTGCGCGCGCCGCCCCACACTTCGCCCGTGCCTGGCTGTCGCGCGGGGTCGCCGGCACCAGAGGCCGAACGCTGATCGTCAATCTCCCGGGCTCGGCCGGGGGGGTGAAGGACGGTCTCGCCGTGCTGGGCGATCTGCTGGACCACGCGGTTGCGCTGCTGCGTGGTCAACCTACGGATCACGGCTGAGGGCTGACGGCTGATGGCTGACTGCTGATGGCCGACCGCGTCCTGGTCACCGCCGACGATCTCGAGTACGCCGTTCGCGTGAACGCGGCGCTCGAGGCCGACGGGTTCGCGACGGCGACGGTTACCTCGTTCGACGACGCCCGCGACGCGCTGACGGCGCACGAGCCCGATTGCCTCGTCGTGACGGGCGCCCTGCACGAGCCCGCGACGGCCCGGCTCCTCACGGCCGCCCGCGACCGGGCGGTCTCCACGCTGGGCCTCGTCGAAGCGACCGATCCGGATCCCAAAGCGCTGGCCACCGAGCTGGGCCTTACGGCCTTCCTGGAGAAGCCGGCCGACGCGGGTGAAGTGGCGCGCCTCGTGCGGCGCCTGGTCGACCGCCGGCGGCTGCAGCAGCGCACGGGGATCATCGGCGAGTCCCCCGCCATCCAGGAAATCCTGGTCAAGATCGAGCAGATGGCGCCCGTCAGCTCCACCGTGTTGGTCGAAGGCGAATCCGGGACCGGGAAAGAGCTCGTGGCGCGGGCCATCCACGACCTCTCCCCCCGGCGCGAGCGGCCCTTCATCACCGTCAACTGCGCCGCGTTGCCCGAGACGCTGCTCGAAAGCGAGCTCTTCGGGCACGAGAAGGGGGCGTTCACCGGCGCCGCCGAGCGACGCCTGGGCCGCTTCGAGCTGGCCGACGGCGGTACCATCTTTCTGGACGAAGTCGGCGAGATGGCGTCCGCCACCCAGGTCAAACTGCTGCGCGTGCTCGAGGACCGGACCTTCTTCCGGGTCGGCGGCACCCAGCCCATCAAGGTGGACGTGCGCGTGGTGGCGGCGACGAACCGCCCGCTAAAGGAGGCCGTGGCGCTGGGCGAATTCCGCGACGACCTCTACTACCGGCTCAACGTCCTCAGCATCTATTTGCCGCCACTGCGGGAGCGGCGGAGCGATATCGCGCTCCTGGTGCGCCGCTTCATCGCCGACTTCGCCACCCAGCACGATCGCCGCTTCCACGGCATCACCCCGGAAGCGCTGCAGATCCTGGTCGACGCCGACTGGCCCGGTAACGCCCGCCAGCTGCGCAACCTGATCGAATCCATGGTCGTGCTGGCCCCCGAAGGCGAGATCCGGGCGAGCGACATCCCGCGCGATATCCGCGAGCGTGGCCGCGGGCTCCCGGTCCGGGTAGTCGGCGCGACCCGCGAGGTGGTCGGCAAGGAGCTCGAGTTCATCTTCCGCAGTCTCGTGGAGCTCAAGCTGCAGGTCGAGGAGCTGCGGCACCGCCTGGACGAGCGTCCGACGCCGCATAGGGTGGAGGTGATCGAGGTGGATTCCCATGGGGCGCCGCTGGCCGCGGTGGAAGCGGCTCCGCTCCCCGAGGAGCAGGTGTTGTACCGGCCCGGGATGTCCATGGCGGACGTGGAGCGGGCCGCGATCGAAGCGGCGCTGCGGGATTCGAAGGGCAACCGCCGCAAGGCGGCCGAAGTGCTGGGGATCGGGGAGCGGACTTTGTACCGCAAGCTCAAGGCGTACGCCCTGGCATAATGGCATTGGCGTATGATGAAGATTTGACGAATTCATAGTGCCATTCGCCGGCCCTGCCGGGAGCCGTTCGGGGGCGAACTGGGGGCGGGAGGGGAGGTTGCGTGGCCGTGATGGAAGCCTCATCTTAGCACCCCGTTACGGCGGCGCGAGAAACGTGATACTATTGCGTCCGCCGTGTGGCGGTAACGCAGCAGGCATACCGGTTGTCCAGAGAGGCCGACGTGACCACACCGAGACCGATTCGCGAAGTGGGTGATCCTGCGGAGCGCGAGCCCGTTGTCCGCCCGTCCAACCCGAGCGTGCCCGATCCCTGGGGTGTGAAGCGGGCGGAGAACCTGATCGCGGGTCTCACCGGTGTGCTGTCGGCCAGCATCGTCGTGACGCCGCAGGGCGAGATCAGCGAGGTGCACGTCCTGGCGTCCCCTGACGTGCCGCCCAAGCAGGTCGTGCGCAACATCGAATCGGCGCTCATGGCCCAGCTGGGCATGCGCGTGGATCACCGCAAGGTCAGCGTCGCGCAGACGGCGGACGTGCGGCCGATCGAGGCCCTGCAGGAGGAGGCGATCTCCTCCCGGGCCAAGCGGCGCGTCGTCATCTTCCGCGATCTGTCCGTGCGTCCTTCGGAGAAGCTCCAGCGCGTCATGATCCGGGTGCGGCTCGCGTACGGGGAACGGGAGTCCGAACACGAGGTTGAGGGTACCGACACCTACCGCAACCGCGTGGAAACGGCGGCGCGGGCGGCGGCGGCCTGCCTCGACGAGCTGCTCCCCGACAACTCCATCGCCCTCGAGGGCGCGGCGGTGATCGACGCGTTCGAGCGGCGCTTCATCCTGGTGGCCGTGCACGGGCTGGGAGGCCGCGAGGCGCAGCTGTTGACGGGAACGGCGGAGATCCGCGAGAGCCCGGAGCGTGGGGCGGTGCTGGCGGTGCTCGATGCGACCAACCGCTGGGTGGACGCTCGCCGCTAGGCCGTTTTGGAGCAGGCGGTTAGCCGTCGGGCTGGGGTGGTACCCAAATCCAGGATGTGACGTGGGTCCCCTTGTGTCAGTGAGAGGGACCCTTGCTTATCCGCAGTATTATCGATATTTCTGGTACCATGCATTCCGTGAAGAATTCAAAGTTTCTCGGCACTCTGAAGATCGCCAGGCTCTGCCAGGTGACCCCGGCGACGGTAGCGCACTGGATCGACCAGGGCTACCTGAAGGGGCATCGCACGCCGACCGGGCATCGTCGCGTGGAGACGGACGATCTCACGCTGTTCCTGCGGGAGCATGGGATGCCGGTGCCGCCGGATTTGGAGCGCGAGGGGGCCGACGCCCGGGACGCGGTGGTGGTGGTGGAGGACGATCCCAGCTACCGGAAGATGCTGCAGCGGGCGGTCGAGTCGTCGGAGCTGCAGGTAGACCTCACGGTCGCGCCGACGGGGATGGACGGGCTGCTGGAGATCGGGCGGGTGCAGCCCGCGGTGATCGTGCTGGATTACACCCTGCCCGACTTGAACGCGGCGCAATTGGTGGAGCGGTTGCTGGCGCCGGGGCGACAGCTGGACGTGGAGGTGCTGATCGTCACCGCCGGAGTCGGGGCGGAGGACGTCGCCTGGCTGCAGCGGTTGGGCGTGAAGGAGATCGTGGAGAAGGGGAAGGGGATCGATGCCGTGATGGCGGCGCTGGAGCATGCGCTGGAGCGGCATCGCAGCCGCGCCCGGACCTGACTCACCCGGAGTGAATTCGGCCGGCGCTCCGCGCCGGTGTCGATCATACAGGACAGGCAGTCGTCTCAAGGATAGGGGGGCCCCGGTCATCGTTACCAGATAGCGGAGTCGAGCGGACAGATACGAGCGAAGCGTCGGGTGCGCTGTAGCGAGGCGTGCCACTCCCGGAAGTCCCGATCTACTTCTACGTAGGTCCTGTCAGGAGGTGACGCTCGATGTTTGCTCAACTGCTCGCAGTTCTGTTCACGTCGATTGCGAAGTTGTTCTTCGCGTCAGGTCAGGTAGGCTGGTAGTGATGTTCTCGGGGCCCATCCCCTTAATTGGTGCGAGAGGATTGAGGTTGAGCGCTATCAAGTTGTTTGAGCGCTATCGGATTTACCTGCTGGTCGCGGCTGTGACAGTCGCTGCCGGCTGTTTCTTGCTTGAAAAGACTTGGATCTTCCCCGGTATCGGCTCCCAGGCTACCTGGAATGCGCTCGTTGCCTTCGCAGCACTAGCTATCCTCTGTGATACCTCATTCCTGAGGATTTCGTTCGCGAACATCAACAGTTCTGTCGCGTTCATACCGTTGATGACATCTATTATGCTGTTCGAGCACCCGTGGCCGATGCTCGTCAGCGGCGTGACCGCATTCTCGGTTGACACGTTCGTTCGTAAGAAACCCTCTATCCGAATTTGGTTCAATACCGCCCAGTACATGCTTGCGGTA
>DATGDE010000394.1:0-8314 GCA_035311125.1 Gemmatimonadales bacterium | reverse complement strand
ACCCTGGAATCCATATCCTCGCGCCGGGCGAGCGCCTCCGCCGTGCGGAGCCGCAGGCTGCGCCGCTGCCCCGCCGTCAGGCACTCCCCCGACACGACCTCCGCGATGAGGGGCGCGGCGAACGCGTAGCGCCGTCCGTCGTTCGCGACGAGACCGGCGCGCTCCAAGCGGGCCAGCCCCGCCTCCACCGCGTCCGGGGCGAGACCGGTCGTCCGGCTCAGCACGTCGGGATCGAGCGCGGACCCGCTCACGCTCGCCGCCCGCAGCAGCAGGAGATCCGCCGCATCGAGGACCGACACGCGCGCCACGACCGCCATTCGCACCAGATCCGGCACGCTGATGGGCAGCGGACTGTCGATGGTCGATCCCCGACGCGGCCACTCGAGCACGTCGCCCCGCATCGTCGATGCCCGCGCCAGCGCCTGGAGTAGCGTGACGGCGAGGAACGGGCTGCCCCCGGCCTCAAAGAACACGCGGCGGGCCAGCCGGTCGCGCATCTCCGCGGTCGTGCACCAGGGGGCGAGCGCGGTCACGAGGCGCTGCACATCTTCCTGCCCCAGCGGCTCGAGACGCACGCTGTCACCCGGCAAGCGCCGGCCGACCTCGCCACGCAGCCGCACGAGGGCCGGGGGCCCGAACTCCGGTCCCGGCAGACAGGTGAACACGAGAGCCAGCGGAGCCCGGCGGACCGCCGCCACGGCGGCCCCGAACCCTTCGAGGGTCACGCCATCGGCGAAATGCGCGTCGTCCACCGCCACGAGGAGCGGACGCTCTTCCGCTACGGCCTCGAGCAGTCGGGTCAGCGCCGCGGCGACCTCTCCCTGATCGGCCGGGGCACGCGGCGTCCGGGCGCCGAACTCGGGAGCGACGGCCGTCAGCACCGCGAGCGCTTCGGGGGCAGTCCCGGCAAGGCCGGGCGCCGCGGCGAGACCCGCCCTGGCCAGGGCGCGCAACGTGCTCCACGGGGCGTCGTGGTCCTGCTCGAGCGGGGTCGCGACGACCGTCAGGGCACCTTCGAGCGCGGCGCGGTCGAGACATTCCTGGAGGAGACGAGTCTTGCCGAGCCCCTGGGACGCGATGATGGCGAGGCTGCGGGGCACTCCCGTCATCGCCTCTGCGATCACCCGGTAGGCGCGGGCCTGAACGCCGGCATCGCCGACCAGCGGTATGGACGTCTCTGGAGGCGGCAGTGACGCACGGTGCCTCGAGCGGGTCCGGATGCGCTCCGCCAGCGCCTCGAGCTCCCGGCTGGGCCGCTCGCCGACCTCCGCCTGGAGCCGGTCGGCGAACTGGTGATACCAGGCCAGGGCTCCCGCCGCGTCGCCGCGCAGCGCCAGCGCGCGCAGCCGCAGACGGGCCGCCGGCTCGCTGTGCGGCTCCAGCTTGAGCGCCTGCAGTCCAGCCTCCACGGCGTCGTCCAGCCGGCCGGCCGACAGTGCGGCCTCGCCGTGCGAGACAAACAGACCCGCGCCCCGCGCGCGCCAGCGCATGCGCTCCTGGGCGGCCCACTCCTCGAAAACTGGAGCGTCCTCCACCATGAAGCCCTCGAGGAAATCGCCGCGCAGCACGGCGAGGGCGTCCGCGGGGCGCTCCCCGGCCAGGGCGGCGAAGCGCAGCACATCGACCTGGAGATCCGTGCCGTGCAGCGTGATCGTGTCGCCGCGCGTGCGCAGGCGATCGCTGCCAAGCCCGGCGCGCAGACGCCGCACCGCTTCGTTCAGCGAGTGCCGCGCCTGCGGCTCCGACTTCTCGGGCCAGAGCAATCCCAGGAGATGATCCCGCGACCTGGTCCGGTCCGGCGAGAGGGCGAGGTAGATGAGCAGCCCCAGGTGCTTGCGCCACAGGACGTCGGGCGGCGGCTCCCTGCCGCCGAGTCGCGCGGAGGGTGGCCCGAAGCAGGACAACTCGAGCAGCGGCAGGTCCGGTACTTCACTCATCGATGGCCCTGAGGGCATGCGAGCGGCAAAACGATACCGGGCCAAAGCTGCTTCGGCTAGCGGAACGCGGAAGAGCGGACCCCTAGAACTCGAGACCGCGCAGATAGCCGTAGCTCGCGCGGATGCTGGCGAGGGGGTCGGCCGGCTGGTCGTGCTCCACGAAGTAGTGCTCGATCCCGGCATCCCGGGCGCGGGCGAAGATGCGCCCCCAGTCGATGCTCCCCTGCCCCACCTCCGCCATCACCTGCTCCGCTGCCACGTCCGGTGCGGGCTTGCGCTTCATGTCCTTCACGTGCACGAGCGGGAAGCGCCCGGGATAACGGGTGAAATAGGCGAGCGGGTCGCCACCGCCAAAGGTGATCCAGAAGAGATCGAGCTCCAGCCGGACGAGCGCGGGGTCGGTGCCGGCGAGCAGCAGGTCGTAGGGAAGGCGGCCGTCGGCGAGCGGCACGAACTCGTAACTGTGGTTATGGAAGGCGAACCCGAGGCCCACGTCACGGCACGCCGCGGCGGCGCGGTTGAACCGCTCCCCGACGCGCTGCCAGTCGTCCGCGCTGCGCCGTTGCTCCTCGGGGATCCAGGCGCACACGATGTAACGATGCCCGATGAGGCGGGCAGTATGGAGCACCGCGTCCCAGCCGTCGCCCGTCGCCTCGTACGGAACGTGCGCCGACGGCGCGTCCAGACCGTTGCGGTCGAGCGCAGCGCGCACCTGCTGCGGCGTGTGATCGAAGTACCCGGCGAACTCGACCTCCTTGTAGCCGATCGCGGCGACCCGGGAGAGCGTCCCCTCGAAATCCTGCTTCATCAGATCGCGGACGGTGTAGAGCTGGAGACCAATCCGGTCTAGGCGCGATGAGGAGGGATCGAGGACGAGAGACGAAGGACCAGTGGAGAACGCAGCGGCGCCGGCAGCGAGGACGCCGACGAACTCCCGCCTCGGCATGACCCATCCGCTGTCCCCCGTCCCTCGTGCCTGGTTCATAGCTCCCTCTTGTTCATGAGATCGACCGCGTAGTGACACGCCCGCGCCGTCAGCGCCATGTAGGTGATGGACGGATTCTGGTTCGCCGAGGAGACCATGCAGGCCCCGTCGGTCACGAAGAGATTGGGAATATCGTGTGCCTGGTTGTGGGCGTTCAGTACCGAGGTCTTCGGATCGCGACCCATCCGGGCCGTGCCCATTTCGTGGATCGTCTTGCCGGGGGGATTATGCTCGACGTACGGCGCGATGTCCCGTGCGCCCGCGGCGGCCAGCATCTCCGCGGCGGCGATCGAGGCATCCTGCATCAGGGCCCACTCGTTGTCACCGTAGGCGCAATGGATCCGCAACGCCGGGATTCCCCAAGCGTCCTTAGTGTCCTTGTCGATCTCGACGAAGTTGTCGTGGTTGGGCAAGCACTCGCCGAAGCCGTAGAAGCTGAAGTGCCACGGCCCCGGGTCGCGCAGCGCCCGTTTCCAGTCCGCGCCGAAGCCGGGGAGATCGGTGCCGCGACCCCACCCCTCGCGCCACCCGCCGCCCTGGTAGGCGTAACCACGCAGGAACGGCGACTTGGGCCGTCCGGGCAGGTTGCGGAACCGCGGCAGATAGATGCCGTTGGGCCGCCGCCCGACCGGCATGCGGTCCGGCGGGGCGTCGATCTTGCCGGCCGCTCCTCCGCCCATGATGTGGTCCATCAGGTTGTGGCCCAGCTCGCCGCTCGAGTTGGCGAGGCCGCTGGGAAACTCGGGCGTCGCCGAGTTCAGCAGGATGCGCGCGGACTCGAGCGCCGATGCACAGAGGAAGACCACCCGCGCCGAGAACTCGAGGGCGTGCTTCGTCTCGCCGTCGATGACCCGCACACCCGTGACGCGGTTGCGGCGGCGGTCGTAGATGAGGCTGTGGACGACGCTGTGGGGACGCAGCGTGAGCTTGCCCGTCAGGCGGGCGACGGGCAGCGTCGCGTTGACCGAGCTGAAGTACGACCGCGTGATGCAGCCGCGCTCGCAATAGCCGCAGTAGTGGCAGGCCTTGCGGTCGTTGAGATCCTCGGTGAGGATCGCACAGCGCCCGATGGTGAGTACCCGCTCGCCCGGCCAGTGTCTGGCTACCGCGTCGCGTACCACCGTTTCCCCGCAGTTCAGGTCCATCGGGGGCAGGAACTGGCCGTCGGGCAGCTGGGGCAGTCCCAGCTTCTCGCCGCTCACCCCGACGAACCGCTCCACGTAATCGTACCAGGGGGCGATGTCGTCGTAGCGGATCGGCCAATCCACCGCGATGCCCTCCTTCAGGTTCGCCTCGAAATCGAGATCGCTCCAGCGGTAGGTCTGCCGGCCCCACATGATGGAGCGCCCGCCTACCTGCCGCCCGCGCAGGAAGAGGAACGGCTTGTCGGCCGGCGTCGTGTAGGGGTTCTCATGATCGTTGACGAAGAACTTCGACGACCACTCGTCGCAGGCATAGCACTCCCGTTGCACCGGCTGGTCGGCCGCCCGGGCACGACGGTCGTCCAGGCCGCGGAACCGCACCTGCCATGGCGGGACGTGCTCGACGTAGTCGGCGGTCGTGACCATCCGGCCCGCCTCGAGCACCAGCGTGTTCAGCCCCGCTTCGGTGAGCTCCTTGGCCGCCCAGCCCCCCGTCATTCCCGAGCCGACCACGATCGCGTCGTATGGTTTCGGCATGCTCACTCCGGGGCGACGGTGGTATCGGCCGGCGCGCAGGGGACGTAGCGGCCGGGGATGATCTGATAATGCTGCTCCTGCTCGGCGCCGATTTCGGAGGTATAGAACCCGAACAGGGTGAGCCACTTGATCTGGCGGTAGAACGGCTGCGGGCCGCGCGCCTGCTCCGGGCTCGCGTTCCATCGCGCCGCCTCGTCATCCAGGGCCGTCAGGAGTCCGGTCTGGTCGGCCGGCGTCCCGTCCACGAAGTCCTTGCCGAATGCCGACCGGGACCGCGCGTCCACGGCGCCGAGGCCCGCCAGGAAGCGGTCCCGATCCGCCGCATCGTACCAGTCGGCGAGGAGCGAATCGATGAACTCGTTCACCAGCGCGGCCCGGGCGCCGGGCGTGTCGGTGGCCGGAAGGATCGCGTCGCACAGGGCGACGACCGTCGCGTTCTGGTGCGGATCGAGCACCCGCAGCGGCGCGCCACGACCCAGCCGCCGGTGCAGTGCACGCCCCAGCGCCCCGAGGTCGGTGCCCGCCGTCGCCGCCGCCCCGGCGCCCAGCAGACGCACCACCGCACGGCGGTCCATCAGTGCATCACCTGCGGAGTCTCGGTGATCGTGGACTTCGCGTCGCCCCCGTGACCGGTGAGCTCCATCGTGCCGCCCTTCTTGGAGACGAACTTGACCATGGGGAACCCGAGCTCGAGGCTCGCCCATGCCTCGTCGTCGCCGTCCTTGATGTGCAGCGCCCGGAAGCTCCCCGCCGGTACGGTCACGGTCTCCCAGCCGAGTACCTGTATCACCCCCTTCTTGCACTTCTGCTCGATCACGCTGCCCACCCCCTTCTTGATGGGCCCGGCCATGATCTGGAGCATCATGTCGGGATAGCGAATCGCCTGGTGGTTTCCGGACTTCATCACCATCGCATGGATCGAGAAGTCCGGCGTGCCCAGACCCGCTACGAGCATCTGCGTGATGTTCGAGCCGCGGTCGGGATGCTTGGCATCGTCGAACTTCATCTCGTACCACAGGAACGTCGAGTCTCCCTGCCGTTCCGACCCGACGATGGCCATGCGCATGGTCGAGCCGTCGCTCGGCCCGCCGGTATAGCGGTAGCTCGACCACTGACCGACGGTGAGCTTCGGGTTCCCCCGACAGAACTGGTTGAACTCCTGCGCGGCGAGCGGAACCGCGACGAGAGCGAGGGAGGCGACGAGGAGACTGCGGCGCATAGAGGCGAGCTCCCAGACACGATGGAGAGAAGGGAATGACGGCCTACCCCGGCTCAGATATCCTCTCTCCAAGCCGGTGGCAAGGCCTTGCGGTCCGCACTACGATGAGATACTATAGAATCGGTGGATGATACTATAGTATCAGAGCAACGACGTTGGCTGCTGCTGATTCATCAGCTGCCGCCCAAGCCGGACTATCTCCGCGTCAAGCTTCGCCGCCGCCTGCAGCGCGTCGGAGCCGTGCCACTCAAACGCACCGTGTACGTGCTCCCTGTCGGTGAGCAGGCGCGAGAGGACTTCGAATGGCTGGCGCGCGAGATCGCTGCCGATGGCGGTGAGGCGACCTTGTGCGAATCCACTTTCCTCGATGCCGAGACCGACCGTCGGTTGGTTCAGGCCATCCGGTCCAGTTGCACCGACGGGTACAACGCGATCGCCGCGAGCAGTCGGAGTGCCGCGGCCGATCCGGACCGCCTCACCCGGCGCCTCTACGAAGTGCAGGCGTTGGACCGCTTTGCAGCCGACGGACGCGCCGATGCCGAGGCGGCGCTCGAAGCCCTGACTGCCCGCCTCGCCCAACCAGGAGGTCCCATGACGCCCTCCCCTCTCCCCGACAAGCCCAAGGCCAGAGTCTGGGTCACGCGCGCCGGTGTCTACGTGGACCGCATCGCCAGCGCCTGGCTGATCCGGCGATTCATCGATCCCGAGGCGAAGTTCCGTTTCGTGGCTCCCAAGCAGTATCACCCCGAGGCCGGCGAGCTCCGGTTCGACATGTTCGAGGGGGAGTTCACTCACGATGGAGATCTGTGCACCTTCGAGACACTGTGCCGACACTTCAACTTGCGGGAGGCCGCCCTCAAGGCCATCGGCGAGATCGTGCACGACATCGACTGCAAGGACGACAGATTCGCCCGTGAAGAGACGCCGGGTGTCCAACTCGTGCTGGACGGCATCGCCCGGGTGAGCGCGGCGGACGACGACCGTTTGGCACGCGGCGGCGCGTTGTTCGACGACCTGTACGCCCAGCTGCGCAAGGGCCGGCCATGAGTCCGCACAGCCGAGCGTTGTCCTTTCCGGACCGGGTGCTGGGGTGGATCGGCGCCACGCCGCACCGGGAGACTGGGCCCCTCCCGGGACCGGCCGGGTTGGCAGCGTACGCCCGCGTGGGATGGCCCCGGTCTTTCCCCGACACATTCGACCCACGCCTGCGGCTGCTCGTGAGCCAGCTCGCCGCCGCGCGCAGCGGATGCGGATACTGCGCCGACTACAATCGCCATCTCGGGCTGCGGGGCGGGCTCGCCGCGGCGACGCTGGACGCGGTGACCGATCATGCCCGCTCGCCACTCTTCTCGGCGGCGGAGCGCGCCGCCCTGGCGCTGGTGGATGCCCTGACGGAATTCGAGGCTGCGGCGGGCGGGTTCGCCGCTGAAATCCTCGTGCGGGCGCGCTGCCACCTGCCGGAGGAGCAGATCATGTCCCTGGTTGCGCTGGTGGCCACAGAGCACTTCTACGACCCGGTGACCGGAGCGCTGGGCCGCGATGCGCTCAGCGCGGGACGCTAGGGCAGCTCGTACAACCGGAGGTTCGCCGGATCGCCGAAGAGGTCCCAACCCCGCTCGATCTCGATCACGAAACGGCGCGCGCCGGGCATGGAGACCTGGTTTCGGACCATCCACAGGCCACGTCGGGCGCTACCGCGTATGCATGGACGCTGTCTCCACCCGCGAAGAAGGCGAAGGTACTGGGCCCAAAGGACCCAAGAAACGGCGACTGGCGCGGGGCGGTCATTGCCGCAGATTAGTCGCGGGTCGGGGAAGTGGCTCTTTTCGTGGAGGTGCATCTGTCCCGTCCATCCGGTCGCCTCGCCCGCCAGGCGCAGGCGGACATCGGCACTGAAGCGAGCCGCATCCTGTTGATCGAGGACAATCCCCGGCATGCCCAGTTGCTCCGAGAGGCGCTGGGCGAAGTCGTTCCTGCCGTGTCGGGTCTGGTGCCGTACGACCTGACGCACGTCCCGGGACTGGCCGAAGGCCTCGAGCGCCTCAGCAACCAGGAGTTCGACGTCGTGCTGCTCGACCTCTCGCTCCCCGAGGCTCCCGGGCTGGACGCCCTGGTGCGCATCCGGGAGCGGCACGAGGACGTCCCGGTCATCGCCCTCACCGCGCGCGGGGAGGACGACCTCGCCATCCAGTCGATCCAGGCCGGGGCGCAGGATTTTCTGCAAAAGGGGAGGATCACGGGCGAACTGCTCACGCGCGCGATCCGCGCGGCGGTGCACATCTCCAACCTGCAGGCGGCGTTGCGCAGCCTGTCGTTCATCGACGGGTTGACCGGCCTCTACAACCGGCGGGGGTTCGTGACGCTGGGAGACCCCTACATCAAGCGCGCCCAGCGTCAGAAGGGCCAGTTCCTGATCGTGTCGGCGGACGTCGCTGGTCTCAAACAGATCAACACGATCGCCGGCTACGACGAGGGCGACCGGGTCCTGCGGGCG
>DATGDE010000393.1:0-4692 GCA_035311125.1 Gemmatimonadales bacterium | reverse complement strand
CCATCTCCCGCTTCACCGGCTCGGCATATGGCTTGGTCACCGCCAGGCCACGGTCGCCCAGCAGCGTGTTGAGGGCGTGCGCGAACGCGTCCGCCAGGGTCGCCTCGGGCCGGTACGCCGCCTCGAGCCAGGACAGTACCGCTTCCTTGAACTCGCTGTTGGGCGTTTCCCCCCGCAGGCGCGCCAACGCTTCCAGGATCTCCGGCCCGCCGCGCTCCCGCGCCATCGTCCAGGCCGGCGCATCCGCCGGGCGCTCGCGCAACACGATCCGCAGCGGCAGGCCCGCGCCATTGAGCACGGTCGCGTGGTTGGCCTCGTGGAAGTCATGATCGTCGCCGGCGACCCAGAATACCGGGACGACATGGATCCCCCACTCCTGCTCGAGCCGCCGCGCCAGGGCGATGGCCGAGAGGGCTTTGTAGATCGTATAGATCGGCCCCGTGAACAGCCCCGGTTGCTGCCCCGTGGTCACGACGAGCACCTCGCCCGCCGTGAGCCGATCCCGCCCGGGACCCGGCAGCGTCGCGGCCACGAGGGACTCCGGCACCCGGCGCGGCGTCAGGAGGCGCAGCGCGGACACGGGGGGAGCCGGCGCGATCGGCGTCGCGACGACCCGGGGCGTCGTCACGTCCGCACCGCAACGAGGATGGCGCGAGGCGCGTCTGCGGCGAACGGACGCCCATCGTAGTCCCCGAACCGCTCCACGACGGCGAGACCGGCGTCGCGCAGCAGCGCTTCGAGCTCCGCCGCGCTGAACAGCCGCACCCGCTCCTGGAAGCTGCGATGTTCGCCCCGCAGCTCGATTTCCTTCACCACATACCGTCCTTCCTCGCTGAATCGCCGCCGCACCCGGGCGCCCACTCCGCCGTCGGAAATCTCCTCGTTGTCGTGCCGTAACGAGCGCCGCACTTGATCCGCGTTCAGGTAGTCGATGACGAAGCGCCCGCCGGGGGCGAGCACCCGGGCCACCTGACGGACGACGTCCCCGTGCTCAGCGTCCGAGCGGAAGTATCCGAAGGAGGTGAACAGGTTGACCACGAGCGCGAAGCTCTCTGCGCGGAACGGCAGCGTGCGCATATCGCCTCGCACGAGCGCCGCCCGGCTGTTGTGACGCGCCCGGTGCAGCATCGCCGGCGATAGGTCGAGACCCGTCACCCGCGCGCCCGCGTGCTCCAGCTCCGCGGCGTGCCGCCCGGCCCCGCACGCCAAGTCCAGCACGCGCTCCCCCGCCTTCCACGGCACCGCCCGCCGGATCAGCTCCATCACCCGCCGCGCATCCTCCGCATCACGGTGCGGGTACAGGGCATGGTACTCCTCCCCGAACCACTGCTCGAACCATTCGGTCATTCGCCGAACACGTCCGCCTGGAAGACGTACAGCTCGCAATCAGGACCCCGCCAGGCGTCGCCCGGCAGCCCGGCCTTGCGACAGACGGCCGCGAGCAGGGCCTCGGCATCCCACCGCTGTTCCGTCGCCACCTGCGGCAGCAACAGGCCCTGCCGCCACCCGCGCCGCACCATCACCCCATCGCGTCCGGGCTCGATATACGCCGGATCCACCACCGGGAGGCGCACCGGGTCCGACAACACCGAGATCTCGACCCGCAGATCTCCGAGCTCCTCCCGGCCCACGGGAGCGAACCGGGGATCCTCGGTGGCGGCCAGCACCGTCATGCGCCAGACCACCTCCGCCAGTGGACGCCCGGACGCGACATGCCCGATACACCCCCGCAACGCATCACCGTGTCGCAAGGTGACGAAGGCACGCCCCGGACGAGTAAGGACGAGCGGCAGCGCGGCCAGCTCGGGACGAGGCTCCGGCTGCCGGTTCACACTCGCCTGCAGCGCCTGCCGCGCCAGGCGCAGCAGCGCCTGCCGCTCCTCGTCGCCCAGCTCAGGATCCGCGATGGTAGGGCTCCCCGCGCCGGATGGTGAAGGCACGGTACAACTGCTCGAGGAGGATGACCCGAGCCAGCTCGTGGGGGAACGTGAGCGGCGACAGGCTCCAGATCCGCTCGGCGCGACGCAGCAGCGCCGCCGGCAAGCCGGCCGCACCCCCGATGGCGAACGCCACCTCCCGCCCGTCCAGGTCCCACGCCGCGGTGCGCCGCGCGAGCTCGACCGAGCTCCACGCCTCGCCGCGACGCGACAGAGCCACCAGACGGGCCTCCCCCGAGATGACCTCGGAGAGGCGCGCCTCGTTCTTCACTTCCCGTTCCTCGACCCGCGCGTACCGCCGCAACCGCTTCAGGTACTCGTCACACGTCGCCCGGAGCCCCGCTTGCCTGAGGCGCCCTACCGCGACGACGTGATAGCGCATCAGGCATACATCCCGCGGAGACGATGCATCGTGGCCACCCGGTCGATGGCCAGCATGTAGGCCGCGACGCGCATGCTCACCTTGTGCTTGTCCGCGAGCGTGACGACTTCCTTGAACGACCGCGTGATGATCGCCTCGAGACGGCGATTCACCGTCTCCTCGTCCCAGAAGTAGCCGCCGCGGTCCTGCACCCACTCGAAGTAGCTCACCGTGACGCCGCCGGCGTTGGCGAGGATGTCGGGGATCACGAAGACGCCGTTCTCTTCCAGGATCTTGTCAGCGTTGGCCGTCGTCGGCCCGTTGGCACCCTCGCAGATGACTTTCGCCTTGATTTTCTTGGCGTTCTTGCTGGTGATGACGTTTTCCAGAGCGGCCGGCAGCAGCACATCGCAATCCGTCGTGAGCACCTGATCATTGGAGATCGCGTCGGCGCGCGGATAGCCGGCGAGCTGCCGGTGCTCCCGCGCCCAGGCCATCACGTCCGGGATGTCGAGTCCCTTGGTGTTGAACAGGCCGCCCGACTTGTCTGCGACCGCCACGATCGTTGCACCCTCCTTCGACAGGAGATCGGCCGCGATCGAGCCGACGTTCCCGAACCCCTGCACCGCCACCCGCGCCTGCCTGAGGTTCATCCCGAGCCGGGCGAGCGCCTCCCGCGTGACGATCATGCAGCCCCGGCCCGTCGCCTCACGCCGCCCCAGCGACCCGCCCATCTCGACCGGTTTTCCCGTGACGACCGCGGTCACGGTGTGACGATGGTGCATGGAGTAGGTGTCCATGATCCAGGCCATGACGCGCTCGTTGGTGTTCACGTCGGGTGCGGGGACGTCGGAATCGGGTCCCAGGACTTCGATGATGCTCGCGGTGTAACGGCGCGTGACCCGTTCCAGCTCGGCCATCGACATCGTGAACGGATCGCACACCACCCCGCCCTTCGCCCCCCCGAAAGGAATGCTCACGACCGCGCACTTCCACGTCATCCAGGCCGCCAGCGCCTTCACTTCCTCCAGGGTGACGTTCAAGTCGAAGCGGATGCCACCCTTGGCGGGGCCGCGCGACGTGTTGTAGAGCACCCGATAGCCGGTGTAGACCTCGACCTCGCCGTTGTCCCGCAGCACGGGGATCGACACGATGATCTGCTTCTCGGGGTGGCGGAGCACCTTGTACAACCACGGATCGAGGTTGAGCAGCTTGGCCGCGAGGTCGAATCGCTCCATCATCGATGCGAAGGGGATCTCTTCGGAGAGAAACCGGTCCTTGTCGGGGCGAATCACGTCGGAGGTGTCAGTCATGGGTTGTGGTTGGTGGTATCGCGCTTCGGGTGGACGGGAACGGCGAGCACACGGTCCAGTGCGGCGACGACGGCTCCCTCATTCCGCTCCCACATCCACTCGAGCTCCGCGACGAATGGCTCCGGCCCCTCGGCCGGCCAAAGGGCGCGCAGCTTCACGGCGTCCTTTTCGGTGATCACAAGATAACTGGACGCGGCTGCCAGCCGCACGAGCCGCTGCACGTCGTCCACATTGTACTCATGATGGTCTTGGTACGCCGCGAGTTGCACCGTGGCCCCCGAGGAGCGGATTTGCACCGCGAAGCTCTCCGGGTCGGCGATGGCCGCCGCCGCGGACACCCGCTGCCCCTGGAGCCGATCCAGCGCCACCCGGGTGCCGGAGCGCATCCCCACGAGGTGCCGCACCGCCAGCCGCGCTTGCGCGACGGTCGCGGCCGGCCACTGCGTCGCCAGACGCCGCGACAGCTGTTCGGCGCTCTCTGCGTCCGCCCGCTTGCGCGTCACCACCAGCACCTGGGCCCTCCCCAGGGCCCGCCGCAGCTCGCGCCACGGACCCGCCGGCAGCGTCCAGCGCGCCAGGCGCTCCTGCTCCGTCGCGAGGACGGCGATGTTGAGATCGGGACGCACCGCGAGCAGCTGGAACGCGTCGTCGAGCACCAGCACGTCGGCGCCGCTGGATAGCGCCGTGACGCCGCCCGCGAGGCGGTCCCGGTTCGCGACCACGATCGCCTCCGGCACGAGCCGCTCGTGTACCAGCACTTCGTCGCGTCCATAGCCCCGGAGCAGGATGCCGGGCCGCCGCCCCCGTCGCAGACAGTAGGAAGCGATCCAGGCGGCCAACGGAGTCTTCCCCGTACCCCCCACCGACAAATTGCCTACCGCAATGGCGGGGAGCGGCAGCGGCCGCGCGCGAGCCACGCCGGCCCGATACGCCGCCGCGCGCACTGCGACGACTCCGGCGTAGATGCCGGAGAATGGCAGCAGCGCCGCCCGCGCCGCCCGGGCCCGCCAACTGCGGCGGCGCCACAAGCGCCGGACTAGGCGCGCGCCCACCCCCCGCTCGCCGGCCATCAGGTCGTGTC
>DATGDE010000392.1:0-2945 GCA_035311125.1 Gemmatimonadales bacterium | reverse complement strand
CGATGGCGCGCCCGACGGACAGGCGCTCCGCCGCCGGCGCGGCCACGAAGACGACGAGCGCGGCCACGTAGAGCAGATAGAAGAGCACCGCCGGCTCCCAGTGCACGTCGGGCCGCATCAGGTGGCCGATCTGCTGTTGGTAGAAACCCTTGACCAGGAGGCCGAGCCACACGAGGTCGAGGGCGAAGCACGCCATCACGCCGACCGCGTACATCTTGAGGAAGCTGAGCGTCGTCACTCGATCACCGCCTGATCCCTTGGGACCGGTTGAAGGGGAACCGCTCGCCCGGTCGGCGGTCGGTGCCACCCGCCGCTTCAGAGCCGAGGTGCCGCTCGAGCTCCGCGGCCGCCTCCGGTTCGTAAGGTCCCTCGGCCCGCCACTGCACCCGGCCAGCGCGGTCCACCAGAACAACGTAAATCCGGTCCTCGTCCGGGATGCCCAGCGCCGCGCGGAACGGGGACTTGTCGATGTACAGCGTGATGGTCGCCGCCCGGACGCCCGAGTCGGGAATGCCGTTGCTCATACCGCCGTCGATGAAGGCTCGCATCAGGCGCATGCCGCGGCCAAGCGTCGGCAGCTCGTAGATCCTGAGGTCGGGGTACCGGTCCGCCAACGGCCGCAGGTGCGGCATCCAGCTGTCCACGTCCGCCTGCTGGTGCCGCTTGAAGGCGATCAGCACGACGTTGCTGGCTCCCGCGAAGTCGCCCGGCAGCTCGAACGTCCGGCCGTTCAGGTTGCGGCCGGTGACGGGGGGGAAGTGCACGCTGTCCGTCATCGGGACAGAGGATTGCGCGACGAGGCCGCCCCGCGTGATCAGAGCCAGCAACGCTGCCCGAACCCACTCCGCCATGGATCGCTCCGTCTCATTGTTTGATGTCTTGTGGATGTCGGCCGGGGTTCGACCGCGGGGGCGGCGGGCCGGAGCCCGCCGTGACGCGCCCCCGCGTCCGGTTAGAACCGCACCCGCAGTCCGACGGTCAGCGGCCACACCCACGCGTTGGTGGTGTTGAGGTCCGCCTTCTTGGTGAACGCGATGTCCCCCTGGGGTGACAGCACGAAGCCGAAGTTGCGGCTGAAGTTATAGGCGATTTTCGCGCCGGCATTGATGGCCGCGTACGTCTTCTTGGTCCCGGCCACGTCGAACGTCACCGCGCCGGCGCCCAGATTCACGAGCGCTTCCCAGCCGCGCTCGCGCTGGCCGGTGAGCGAGTACCCGAGCTTACCTATGTAGTGCAGCGTGTGAATCTTGATGCTGCTGTTGGCCTTGGCCTTGTGATCGCCGTAGTCGAACTCGCCGATCAGCACCCAGCGCGGGTCGAGCTGGTAGCCGACGGCCGCGCCGAACCCGGGGCCGGTCTTGGCCGCGTCCGCGATGTCGAACGTCGGGACCACGGCGCCTCCCAGGGCTTCGACGAACCCGCGCGGGGCCGGGGGAGCGCTCTTGCTTTGGGCGCTGGCCGGCCGCGCCCACACCAGCATCAGGCCGGCGAGAGCCGCCAGGCCGATTCGTGCAGCAGACATGGAGAACCTCCTCGATAGAAAGAGAGAAACGGTGAACGGGTACACCCGCACTCTAACATAATCGTTCAAATCGTTCAGACGGGCATTGTAGACGCACTCCAATGCCGTGTCAAGTATCAGCTCGACAACTCATGTAAATACCTAAAAAGATGTAGTTTACTGCCATTGTGCCACAGTCAAATCGAGGTTATGATGAAACATCCAAATCATTTAGGCGATACGTGAAGCACGTTTCACCGAGGGATCTGGCCCGCGCGCTTGGCGTCTCCGAATCGTCGGTGAAGCGCTGGGTGGACGACGGCCTGCTGGCGGTGATGCGGACGCCGGGCGGGCATCGCCGCATCGCGCTGGCGGAGGCCGTGCGCTTCGTGCGCGAGTCGGGGGCGCGCGTAGTCCGACCCGAAGTGATCGTCAGCTTGGGCCCAACCCCACCCGTGGCGGCGTATGACGCCGCGGCCGGACGCGAGGTCGGCGAGCGGCTCTCCGCGCTGCTCGAAGAGGACGACGGCGCCGCGGCGCGGGCGTTGGTGCTGGCGCTCCTCGTTGCCGGCTGGCCGGTCGCGGGGATCTGCGACGGCCCGGTCCGCCTCGCGCTGGAGCGCATCGGCACGCTGTGGCAACATGGCCCGCAGGGAATCGTCGTGGAGCACCGCGCCACCGAGACGTGTGTGCGCGCGCTGTCCGAGATGCGGACGCTGTTTGTGACGCCGCCCGCCGACGCGCCGGTGGCGCTGGGCGGCGCGCCGAGCGGCGACCCCTACGTCATTCCGACGATGATGGCCGCCGCGGTCCTCGCCGATCTCGGCTACCGGGCGCACGACCTCGGCCCCGAGGTTCCGGTGCCCGCCTTGCAGCACGCCATCGACCACTACCGTCCCGCGATCGTCTGGCTGTCCCTAAGCGTGGCTGGTGCGGACGCCGTCCTCGCGCCCGCGCTGGCCGCCGTTGGGGCGCAGTTGGCGCGCCACGGCGCGACGCTGGTCGTGGGTGGCCGCGGCTCTGGCGGCGTGGCGCCGGCGCCAGGTCTCCTGAAGATGCACTCCATGGCGGAGCTGGCCGCGTTCGCGCGCGGCGTGCGCTCCGTGCATCGGGCGCGCTGAGCCGCGATGCGCCAGATCCTGAGCTACGCCGTCCGGGCTGGGGCATGCGCGTCCTGGTGACCGGCGCGACCGGCTACATCGGGGGACGACTCGTCCCGCGCCTGCTCGCCGCGGGCCATCAGGTCGTGTGCCTGGCGCGCGTGCCGGACAAGCTGGCTGGCCGGCGCTGGGAAGGCGTCGAGGTGCGTCAGGGTGATGTGCTCGATCCCGCCACGCTCGAGCCGGCGCTGCGGGGCGTCGCGGTTGCGTATTACCTGATCCATTCGATGGCCGAGGGGACGGGCAGCTTCGAGCAGCGCGACCGGCGGGCCGCGCAGCACTTC
>DATGDE010000391.1:0-6720 GCA_035311125.1 Gemmatimonadales bacterium | reverse complement strand
GCCCCGCCGGAGCGGCGCACGCCGATCGTCGAGGCGATCAAGCGGCTGGAGCACGAATGCGACCAGGTGACCCACGAGGTCGTCAACCGGCTGGACCGCACGTTCATCACCCCGCTCGACCGCGAGGACATCCATCAGCTGATCTCGGACCTGGACGACGTCATGGACGTCATCGACGGGACCGCGCGGCGCGCCCAGATCTTCCGGCTCGGCAACGCCCCCTCAGGCATCAAGCTGTTGTCCGAAATGATCGCCAAGATCACGGCGGTCAACGAGCAGGCGGTCGCCCGCCTGAAGAAGGGCGACGACGTGATGAAGTTCTGCGTCGAAGCCAAGAGCCTCGAGGAGGAGGGCGACGCGATCTACCACGAAGCGCTGGGGCAGCTGTTCGAGAAGGAGAAGGACGCCATCGAGCTCGTGAAGTGGAAGGAGATCTACGACAATCTCGAGCGCACCCTGGACGAGGCCGAGGACGTGGCCAACGTCGTCGAATCCATCGCGTTGAAACACGGCTGATGAACGGCGAGGTGCTGTTCATCCTGGCGATCGTGCTGGTCGCCTTCGTTTTCGATTTCATCAACGGCTTCCACGACAGCGCGAACTCCATCGCGACGGTCGTGTCGACCCGCGTCCTGAGCCCGACGGCTGCCGTGATCTGGGCGGGCGTGTTCAATTTCGTGGCGGTCTTCGTGTTCGGGACCGCCGTGGCCAAGAGCATCGCGACCGGGATCGTGGACCCGCATGTCGTGGATGCACACGTCGTCCTCGCCGGGCTGCTGGGCGCCATCGCCTGGAACCTGATCACCTGGTGGGCCGGCCTGCCGTCGTCCTCGTCGCACGCCTTGATCGGCGGCTACGCCGGCGCGGCGGTCGCCAAGGCCGGGATCGTGGCGGTGGTGTGGCCGGGCAAGTGGGTGTCGACGCTCATCTTCATCGTCGTGTCGCCGGTGCTCGGCATGTTGATGGCTTTCCTCATGACAGTGGGGCTGTCGTGGCTGCTGCGCCGCTCGCTGCCGCGCAAGGTGGATCGCTCGTTCCGCCTGCTGCAGCTGGTCTCGGCGGCCGCGATGTCGCTTTCGCACGGGAGCAACGATTCCCAAAAGACGATGGGCATCATCGTCGGGCTGCTCGTGGCCGAGCAGTCCGTCCTGAAGGACGTTCCCATAAAGGCACTCCACATCACATCGGCGGCGTCGGTGCCGACGTGGGTGATCTTCATGGCCTATGCGGCGATCGGCATGGGGACGATGGCCGGCGGGTGGCGCATCGTGAAGACGATGGGACAGCGGCTCACGAAGCTGCATCCGTTCGGCGGCTTCTGCGCCGAAACGGGAGCCGCCTTCACGATCTCGCTGGCGTCGCACTTCGGCATCCCGGTCAGCACGACGCATACGATCACGGGAGCCATTACGGGCGTCGGGACGGCTCAGCGCATCTCGGCGGTGCGCTGGGCGGTTGCGGGGCGCATCGTTTGGGCCTGGATTCTCACCATTCCGGCGTCCGCGGGGATCGCCGGGCTCGTTTTCGTGGTGCTGCACGCGCTGGGACGGTAATCCGACCGGCCGCTGCGCCTCAGTCCAGCTTGATCGTCAGCACCCGCAGCTCGGTCATCTCCTCGATCGCGTAGCGCACACCCTCGCGGCCCAGGCCCGAGGCCTTCGCGCCCCCATACGGGAGCCGGTCCACGCGGTAGCCCGGCATGTCGTTGCCGTTCACCCCGCCCACGTCGAGCTCGGCGTGCAACCGGAACAGGGTTCGCACGTCGCGCGTGAAGACGCCCGCTTGGAGTCCGTAGGGCGAATCGTTGATGGCGTCGATCGCCTCCTCGAGTCGCCGGTAGGCCGTGACCGTCACGAGCGGAGCGAATACCTCCTCACAATTCACTTTCATTGCGGGGGTGGTTCGCAGCAGGACCGTCGGCGCGAGGAAGGGGCCCGTGCGGGTGCCGCCCGTGGCGACCTGCGCGCCGCCCGCCTTCGCCTCCTCGATCCACCGCTCGACGCGCTGCGCCGCCTCCAGCGTGATCATCGGTCCCACCTCGGTCCGCTCGTCCAGCACGTCGCCGACCTTGAGCGCGGCGACCTTCGGAACAAACGCGTCGAGGAATGCCCCCAGGACGTCTTCGTGCACGTAGATGCGCTGGGCGGAGATGCAGGATTGTCCCGAGTAGCTGAATCCCCCTGCCGCGCAGCGGGCTGCCGCCCACGCCAGATCGGCATCGGGCTCGACGATCACGCCGGCGTTGCCGCCCAGCTCGAGCGCCACGCGCTTCGTGCCCGCCCTGGCACGGATCGCCCAGCCCGCTGCGGCGCTTCCCGTGAAGGTGATTAGCCGCACGCGCGGGTCGTCGATCAGGATCTGGGCGACTGCCACGTGGCAGGGAACCATGCGGACCCCACCGTCGGGATAGCCCGACGCCTGCACGATCTCCATGAGGCGCAGCACGGCGAGCGGATCCTGCGGCGGCGGTTTCACCGTGATCGTCGCGCCGCACGCCATCGCCGGGGCGATCTTGTGCGCAGCCAGCAGGATCGGAAAGTTGAACGGGACAATTCCGGAGATGGGCGACAGCGGGAACCGGCGCGTGAGCGCGAGCCGGCCCTTGCCGCCCGGCACGCAGTCGGTGGGCAGCACCTCGCCGCCGATGCGCGTCGCCTCCTCGGCGGCGTCACGAAACAGGGCGATCGCGCGGTCCACCTCCACCAGCGCCTGGGAGATCGGCTTCCCGGCCTCGAGCGCCAGGGTGCGCGACAGGTCCTGGCGCTGCACCGCCAGCCCGTCCCCGACCTTGCGGAGCGCGAGGGCGCGCTCGCAGGACGGCATGTCGCGGCAGGCCCGGGTCGCCGCGACGTTGGCGTCGAGGGCGGCGCGCACCTCCTCCGGCCCGGCCAGCGTGCACACGCCCACTTCGCTGCCGTCGTGCGGCGCGCGGATGACGGAGGTCTCACGCTCGGCGGTCTTCATAGTCCCAGCGCCTCCACCACGGTCTCGGCGATCGCGGCGTCCTGCACCCCGACGCCGGTGAGATCGGCTACGGTAATCTCATCGGGCCGCTCCCGGCCGGGGAGCCTGCCCGCTGCGAGGTCCCCCAGCTCTCCCGTCACGGCGCGCCGCGTCAGGACGCCCGCCTCGATCGCATGATGCAGGTTGCCGTACTGTTCGGTCTGGCTCACGCGGTCGGCGAAGAGCTTGTCGGCGCGGGCGAGCAGGGCCGGCTCGAGCTCCACCTTGTCGGGGCTATCCGTTCCGGCGGACGTGATATGGGTGCCGGCGGCGACCCAGTCGGCCAGCACGAGCGGCTGCGTGCTCGAGGTCACGCACACGATCAGGCGATGCTCGCGCACCGCCGGCTCGAGCGCGGTGGCGACGCCGCTCGGCACGGTGTCCCCGAGCTCCTCGGCCAACGCGAAGGCGCGCTCCGGCGTGCGATTCCAGATCGTCAGCCGCTCGAGCGGCCGCTGCGCCAGCATGGCGCGGGCCGTGAGCCGAGCGAGCCCGCCCGCGCCGATCAGGAGGGCGCGCCGCACCTCGGCAGGAGCGAGGAACTTGAGCGTGAGTCCAATGGCTGCGGCGGTGCGCAGGTCGGTGAGGTAGCCATGCTCCTCGAGCAGGAGCGCCGGGGCGCCGGTTGCCGCGTCGAGCAGCAAGAACAGGCCGTCCCCCCCGGGGAGGCCGCGCTCGCGGTTCGCGGGGAATCCGGTCGCGACCTTGAAGACGATGAACCGGGAGCCGGCCAGGTACGCGCCCTTGACGTGGATTTCGGCGAACGGGCGGGACAGTTCCACGGCCATCGGCTCGGGGAGCGTCGCGTGCCCGAGTGCGAGGGCGCGAAAGGCGCGCTCCATCGCCCCGATCGCGGCGGTCATTGACACGCGGTCCCGGAACTCCTCCAGCGGAACCACGCGCATCGCCCTAGTCCCCGAAGGCTCGCCGCAATCCGATGGCCGTCGCCGCCAGCGCTTCGCGCAGCTCGGTCGTCTCGTTGCCGAACCCGAAGCGGAGGTAACCGGGCATTCCGAAATGCTCCCCCGGCACGAGCAGCACGCTCTGTCCGGCGCGCACCCGCTCGACGAGAGCCTCTCCCTTGACCGTGGGGCGGTAGCGCGCGAAGCAAATCGCCCCGGCCTGCGGCGGTACCCAGGAGAACGTGTCGCCGAACGAGCGGAGCCAGGTCTCGAGCACCGGATAGTTCTGCTGCAGGATCGCCCGGGTACGTGCCAGCAGCCGCCCGCGGACTGTGGGGTCCAGAGCGATGCCGGCGAGGCGATCGCTCGCTCCGGAAGGGCCGATCGTGGTGTAGTCGTGTCGCGCCCAGATGTCCGCGACGAGCTTCGGGGGTGCCACCAGCCAGCCAATGCGGAGTCCCGGCAGGCCGTAGGCTTTCGAGAGCCCGGCGACGCAGATCAACCGGTCGTAGCCGTCCTTCACCCAGAAGGACGGAGTCGTGGGCGCCTCGCGCTCGGCGCCGATGTACACCTCATCGGCCAGGAGCCAGGCGCCGACCTCGGCCGCCCGCTCGACGACGGTGCGGCGCGCCGCGTCGGAGAGGATGTGGCCCGTGGGATTGTGGGGGTTGGTGACGACGACGAGCTTCGTGCCCGGTGCGATCGCCGCGCGGATCTCGGCGGCGTCGGGGGCCCACCGGCGGTCCTCGTGCAGGCGGAAGCCGCGCACCACCGCCCCGAGGTTCTGCACGTGCCCCCAGAGCTGGAGGTAGTTGGGGAGCAGCATCGCGACCGTGTCACCCGGCTCGATCAGCCGCAGCGCGGCGAGGTAGTTGGCCTCGGCGCTGCCGGTCGTGACGAGCACCTGATCCGGCGTCGCTCCGGGATACAGTGCGGCGATTCGCTCGCGCAGCACGTCGGTGCCGTTCGACTGGCTGTAGCCCAGGCGCACCTCGAGCAGCGGATCGGCCGAGCTGCCGGCGAGGTCGAGCAGCTCGCGCACGCTGAGCGGGTGCACGCCCGACTCGGAGAGGTTGAAGCGCACCCGGTTTTCCCAGGTGCTCTGCCAGCGCTCGAGCTCGAATGTGACGAAGGACACGATGGGCTCTCGGGGATCAGGCCAACATGGAGAGGTCCGCCGGCCGCTCCAGCCAGTAGTCGGGATCGAGACCTTCCAGATGGCGGCGGTCGAACGGCCCCCACAGAACGGCGGCGGTCTTCACGCCGGCGGCGCGGCCGCACTCGATGTCGTGGCGCGAATCGCCGATGAATACCGCCTCGGCCGGCTGGCGGCCCAGCCGGTCGAGCGCGAGCAACACGGGCTCCGGGTGCGGCTTGGGATGCGTGACTTCGTCGGATCCGACGATCACGTCGAAGGCCGCTTCGATGCCGACGAGGCGCAGACCTTTGAGGGCGCCGCCGCGCATCTTGCTGGTGACCAGGCCGAGCGTCTTGCCGCAGGCGTCGAGGCGGAGCACCTGCTCGACGACGCCGTCGTAGGGACGGACCATCTCATCGTGATGCGCGAGATTGTACGCGCGGTAGGTCTCCACCATCGCGCGGATCTCGGCTTCGTCATCGGTCCAGTGGCGGAACTGCACCGACAAGGGCGTGCCCAGTCCCTCCATCCACACGTCGTCGGGCGGCTCCTCCCCGCGGTGGATTCGCATCGTGTGACGGTAGGAGCGGAGAATCAGGTCGATCGAATCAATCAGCGTCCCATCGAGATCGAACAGCAGCGTCGAGAACGGCACCCGCGCTCACCCGCCTCCGTGCTGCTTGAACCAGGCACAGTCCGGCGCCAGCGGGCAGGCATCGCAGCGCGGCGTGGTACGGCAGATGTCCTGGCCGTGACGGCGCAACAATTGGTGGGCCTGGATGAGCCAGTTGTAATCGCGCGGCAGCTCGGGCGCGAGCGCCGCGCTCACCTGATTGTACGCAGCCGCCCCCGGCTTGCCGAATCCCAGACGCGTCAGCACGCGGAGACCGTTCGCTTCGGGCGCGAGGACCGCCTGCGTGCGGCAGAACAGCAGGATGCGGTCCGCCCCGGTTTCCCCGATGCCTTTGAAGCGCTTGAGGAGCTTCTTCGCCTCCGCAGGGTTCTCGCGCACCAGCGTCCGGACACGGGCCAGTCCGATCTCGATCATCAGCTCGGCTGCTTCGCGCATCCGCGAGAGCCGGGCCGTGGCGTTGGGACCTCCCGGCGCCAGCAGCTCGAGCATCTTGGGTTTCGGCGTCCGCAGGACGGCCTGGGGTGTCGTGCCGATCTTCTGACGGAGCGTGCGGAACGCGATGGCCCGCTGCTCGTCGTCCGGAACGGCGGCGACGTGCTCCCAGATGATCCACTCGAATGGACCGCTCGGGATGGGCCGCTTGGGACGGCCGTACAGATTGCGGAGGCGGTCGATATAGGCCCGGAGGGGCAGGAGGGGGTGTCGCATCGGACACCAAATTTGCCTCCGGAGGTCGCAGCGTGAAAGGCCGTCCAGCAGCCCGGGGCCTCCGGGGGCCCGATGCCTGAGCCAAACGCCCCCGTCAGGGCGTCGCGGCGGTCAGCGCGATATCGACTCGCAGGCTGTCCTGCGGGAGCCCCAGGTCCACAAAGCCCCCTCGGAGGACGGTGTCCCGTAGAGCGCTTCCGGGGGGCGGAGTGACGCGGAGGGTCACACAGGCATTCGCGGTTCCGGCGAGGGCAGCCTCCGGCCGGGCGTGGTAATAACCGATCGGGTCGGTCGTGGCGAGGACCGCCGTCTGCCCCTGGACGACCGAGCCGCAG
>DATGDE010000390.1:0-2703 GCA_035311125.1 Gemmatimonadales bacterium | reverse complement strand
ACCGTCCGCCACGGGCAATATAGACGTGAACGGCGTGTTCTCGGCGGCGTTCAACTCGTCGGTGTTCGGGGCGAAGACCGTGTCGGCGAGCGCCGGGGGTGTGGGCATCACCCAGACGGCCGCCGTGGCCGTCATGCCGGTGCTGGTCGGGGCAGGGGACATCGCCGACTGCAATTCCACTCGGGACGACGCGACGGCCAACCAGTTGGACAGCATCCCGGGCACCGTGTTTGCCGCCGGGGACAACGCTTACGCCAACGGCACGGCGGCGAATTTCGCGAACTGCTACGACCCCACTTGGGGACGACACAAGGCGCGCACCAAGCCTGTGGTGGGCAACCACGAGTATGACAGCAGCGGCACCGCGGCGGCGTACTTCAACTACTTCACGCCGGCGGTGGCGGACCCGCTCGGCAACGGCTACGGCTATTACAGCTTCGATCTGGGCACTTGGCACGTGGTGGTGCTGAACAGCGATTCGGGGGTGACGAATCCAACCTCCGGTCCCGCTCAGCTGACTTGGCTCCAGGGCGACCTCGCGGGCCGCACCAACCAGTGCGTGCTCGCCATCTGGCACCGCCCACTGTTCACCTCTGGCTCATCGGGCGGGGCTGGGATCAGGGTCCGGAGGCTGTGGCAGGCGCTGGAAGACGCCGGCGCCGAGGTGATCCTGAATGGGCACGACCACCTGTACGAGCGGTTCGCGCCGCAGGACTCCCTCGGGAATGCGACGCCCTCGGGCGTTCGTGAATTCGTCGTGGGAACGGGCGGTGGTGAAACGCACTCGAACTACGTGAACAGCCCCGCCAACGTCGAAGCGAGCGACGCCTCCGACTTCTCCCGTGGGGTGTTGCGGCTGACCCTCTATGCCAACTCGTATCGCTGGGAGTTCCTGGCTGCCCAGGGCCAAGGCACCTATTCGGACAGCGGCACGACCTCCTGCCACTGAGCGAGAGCTGCGTCAGGCCGGTTGCGTGCCCTGGCGCGTGCGCGCGCGGACGTAGAGGCGGTAGAGCGGCGGCACGGCGCTGGTGGCGAACACCTTGAGCCGCCGGCGCACCAGGGCCCGGGTCCAGCCCCGGAAACGGGCCAGTTCCGCTACGCGAGCGGGTGAGGTGCCCGCCTTCACGCTGTAGCGGCCCAGAATCAGGCAATCACCCAGGCGTCGCGGGGCGAGCCACGGCTCCGAGGTGAAGAGGTAGCGCAGCCCGGCGGTGCTCGCCGATTCGAGCACGCGCCGCGAGATGTCGCCGCCCGGCACCGAGGCCGCAACGCACGGCTCGCCGAGGATCTGCGCGATCATGTCGCAGCTCGTGCGCCATTCCTCCACCATCCGCTGCGGGGACTGCTCGCGAAAAATGTTGGGATGGGTGTGCGAGTGGCTGCCGATCAGGTGGCCCGCGGCGCGCAAGGCGCGGATCCCCGGCGCGTCGAGGAACCCGCGGCTTCCGGTCAGGCTCGTCACGATGAAGAAGTGCCCGCGCCAGCCGCGGCGCTCCAGCAGCTCGGCCGCCGTCAGCGCGCTCCTGCCGCCGTCGTCGAACGTCAGCAGCAGGGATCGACTCGACCGGGTGAAGTCGACGTCCACGACGAGCCCGGGCGCGCTGGGAGCGCCCGCGATGCGGGCCAGATGCTCGGTGAAGGCGGCGGTGGAATGCTTGTAGGGGAACGCGCCCGGCCGCTGGAACCCCGAGCCCGTCGGGTCGTCCGTCACCTCGTGATACATGAGGCTGGCGATCTGGGGTCGGATGTGCATTGCGCCCTAGCGTGACAGCGGCAACTCGGCCGCCCGTTCGGCGGCTGTCCGGCGCGAGGGGAGCAACAGCTCCACCACGCGCCGCCAGAATCCCGCCCCGTAGCTCACGTGAATCACCGGCAGTACGGCCGCGAGGGCGCTGCCCACGGCTGGTCCCTGTTTGATCGCCGTCTGCAGCGCCGAGCCCAGCACGACCGCCGCGTAGCTGCCCGCCACGAGACCGAACAGCAGCAGCGCGGGCTTCCACAGCAGGGCGGCCACGGCGGTGGCGACCAGCGCGAGCACGAAGCCCGGCGGGATCAGCTGCCGCACGGTCATGAAGCGCCCCAGTTTCTTCGCCACGAGAGGCTTGAAGTACCCGTACTGATAGAACATCCGCCCTACCTGGCGCAGGGTGGCGCGCGCGTAGTAGTAGGACACTACGTCCGGGATCAGCAGGATGCGGCCGCCGGACCTGATGAGGCGCGCGTTGAACTCCCCGTCCTGGTGGCGGATCAGCTCCTCGTCGAACATTCCGACGCGGTCAAACGTCGCGCGGCGGATGCAGAAGAACGCGATGGTGTCCACCCAGCGCGGCTGATCGGTCCCGATCCGGAAGTAGGACGTGCCCACGCCAAACGGATGCGACATGCCGATCGCGATGGCCTTGGCCATGGCGGTCTGGTTGGCCGGCAGCGTGCGGAGCACGGCACCCACGTTGTCGGCGCCGAATTCGTCCAGCGCGGCGACCAGCCGGCTCACGTAATTCCTGGGGTAGACCACGTGGGCGTCCATCCGCACGATCACCTCGCCGCGGGCGGCGCGGATCGCCAGGTTGAGCGCCACGGGCGTGATACGGCGGGGGTTATCCAGCACGCGGACCAGGGGATTGCGGGCCGAGTACTCCGCCAGCACGGTCCGGGTGCCGTCGTCGCTCATCCCGTCGACCACCAGGACTTCGAGCCGGT
>DATGDE010000389.1:0-8269 GCA_035311125.1 Gemmatimonadales bacterium | reverse complement strand
GCGGGTAATCGATGATCGTGAGGGCGTCGCGGCTGGTGACGCCGTCCGCGCCGGTCGCCGTGGCCCGCAGAGTGAACGAGCCGGCCGCCGCGTTGGGCGGCAGGCGTACGGTGAAGGTGACGCTGCGCGACTCGTCCTCGTGGCTGAACGCCAGCGTTTCCGCCGGCACCGGGGCCCAGCCCGCGGGCACCGCGAGCCGCACCGCCGCGGTGGCGCTGCCGCGCGACCGGTTCGTGACCGAAACCATCACCGTCCGCTCCGACCCTCCGGCGGTCATGCCGTCCGTCGGCCAGACGATCAGGTCGGGGGTCACGGCGACATCGAAGTCCTCCGTCACGAAGAGCGGCCGGCGGATCTCGCCGTTCGCCTGATCGCGATAGCGGTAGACGATCTCGCGCGTGAGGGTGACGGGCGCCCCGCCGATGGTGCAGTGGACGCGCGCCACGAGCGGCGGCGGCTCGAACGGCAGCCCACGAACCCCGATGGGCACGCCGCTCCAGTCGTACATCGCGCCGAGCAGCGGCCGGCGCAGGAAGTAGGGTTGCGACCGCGGCGCGTCGGGCGCCACCGTCACGGCGAAATGCCGCGTCACCAGAGTGTTGGGCGCAACGGTTCCGGTGGCCGGGTCGAGCTGGTCGATCTTCCAACCGGTGGGCGCGTCGAACTCGACGCCGTCCACCGGGATGGGCGCGGCGCCGGCGTTCCAGACCGACACCTCGACCTGCACTCGCTCACCGCGCGTCACGATCCCGTCGTCGGCGACGCCGTCCACCACGACATTCGCGGCATTGGCGAGGGCACCCTCGAGAATCGCGCGTTGTTCGCCGTCGTCGGGGCCGAGCAGGGCGAGCGCCCGCGCCAGGAACGGCGCGATCCCGTCGGGGGCGTACGGATTGAGCCGGGCGCGTGCGGAGTCGATCAGCGCGCGGAACCGCTCCCGGCCGTGCCACACGGTGTCGACGCCGGCGAAGATGCCGGGAGCATCACCGACCCGGGACTCGATCAGCGCGAGACGCGTCTGGGCGGGCCCCGGCCGCTGCAGCTGCCCCATGTCCTGGGACCGGTGCCGGCTGCGGCCCGCCATCGCGATCTGGTAGTAGGACTGGCCGAGGATGGGATCGACGCCGCCCGTGGGGATCGTGAGCGTCGTGGATGCCGTGTCGAAGAACGTAGAGCGGTAGAACTTCACCGGCCCCCAGCTCGAGTCGCGCACCAGGTCGAAGGCCTGCCGCGCGAGGATCCCGGCCACCTGGTGATGGCCATGGCCGTCGCGCGGCGTGCCGGAAAAGATCGAGACGATCACCTGTGGCCGGAACCGGCGGATCACGTCCACCACGTCCCGCAGCACCGTGTCGCGCGACCAGAGGCGGAGGGTTTCGTCCGCGGACTTGGAGAAGCCGAAATCGTAGGCGCGGGTGAAGAATTGTTTCGCCCCGTCCAGCGCGCGTGCGCCGAGCAGCTCTTCGGAGCGGATGATTCCCAGCTCGGGCCCGAGCTCGGGGCCGATCAGGTTCTGGCCCCCTTCCCCGCGGTTCAGTGCGAGGTAGGCCGCCTGGGCGCCGAGGCCGCGAGACAGCCAGGTGAGGAGCTGGGTGTCCTCGTCGTCGGGGTGCGCTCCGATGACCAGCACGCGCTTGACGCTACCCAGCTGCTCCAGGGCATTCGCCAACGCGGCGACGCCGCCGGTTCCGGCGGGCGCGAGCTGCTGCGCCCATCCGGAGCCGGCGGCGCCGAGCGCCAACCCTGCGAGGGTGGTGAGAACGCGTCGCACTACTGGGAAAGGTACACGGTGCCGTCCTTCATAACGAACCTGACCCATTCGAGTTCCGTGATGTCCTTGAGGGAGTCGGCGGCATCCACACCATTCTGATCCGCTGGCCTTCGATCAGCATGCCCACTTGGTCTGCGCCTGGTCGGACCGTCCGTCGATGGCGGCCCGCTTCTATGAAGAACGCGCGCAATCTCCCCGTGGGGGCTGGGGTGTCAAGGTGACGCGCGTCCCCGACTTTCGCGCGGGCGCCCGGCTACATTATTTGTATGACTACTACCGCAGCCGAACCCAAGCCCAAAGTCAGCGCCGACGAGGCGCGCGCCGTCGCCGAGGCGGCACGCGAGGAGTTATGGGCGGCGCCGAGCTTCGTCCGGGACCTGTTCCTCGGCAAGCTGCGGATGGATTTGATCCATCCCTACCCGCTGCAGGACGCGCAGGAGGCCGAGCGCGCCCGGCCGTTTCTGGAGCAGCTCACCCGGCTCCTGTCGCAGGTCGATTCCGATCGCATCGACCGCGAGGGCGAGATTCCGCCCGCCGTGGTCCAGGGCCTGAAGGACATCGGAGCGTTCGGCATCAAGATCCCGCGCGAATACGGCGGTCTGGGATTGTCGCAGCTCTCCTACATGAAGGCGATCGAGCTCGTGTCGTCGGTGGACGGCTCGATCACCGCGCTGCTGTCGGCGCACCAGTCGATCGGCGTGCCGCAGCCGCTCAAGATGTTCGGCACCGAGGAGCAGAAGAAGAAGTACTTCCCGCGGCTCGCCAAGGGTGCGGTGTCGGCATTCGCGCTCACCGAACCCGACGTCGGCTCCGACCCCGCCGCCCTCGAGACGACGGGCACCCCCACGCCCGACGGCCGCGAATGGATCCTCAACGGCTCGAAGCTGTGGTGCACCAACGGCACGATCGCCGATCTCATGGTGGTGATGGCGCGCACCCCATCGAAGACCGTCGGCGGCAAGGAAAAGCGGCAGATCACGGCGTTCATCGTCGAAGCGAATGCCCCGGGCGTGAAGGTGGACCACCGCTGCCACTTCATGGGGCTGAAGGCGATCTACAACGGCGTGGTGTCCTTCACCAACGTGCGCGTTCCCAAGGAGAATATCCTGTGGGGCGAGGGCAAGGGCCTCAAGCTGGCGCTCATCACCTTGAACACCGGCCGCCTCACGCTCCCCATCTCGGCTGTCGCCGCCGGCAAGCGTTGCCTCGAGATCTCCCGCGCCTGGGCGAACGAGCGGGTGCAGTGGGGCAAGAAGATCGGCCAGCACGACGCCGTGGCGCAGAAGATCGGCACCATGGTGGCGAACACCTTCGCGATGGAGGCCGTGGCCGAGCTGTGCGGCGCCCTAGCGGACGGCGGCAAGTCCGACATCCGGCTCGAAGCGGCGATCGCCAAGCTGTACAACTCGGAGGCCGGCTGGCGCATCATCGACGATACGCTGCAGGTGCGGGGCGGCCGCGGCTACGAGACCGCCGACAGCCTGCGCGACCGCGGCGAGAAGGCCGTGCCGGTCGAGCGGATCATGCGCGACTTCCGCATCAACCTGATCTTCGAAGGGTCCTCGGAAATCATGCACCTGTTCATCGCGCGCGAGGCGGTGGACAAGCACCTCCAGGTGGCGGGCGATGTCGTGATGCCCGGCAAGACCGCCGGCGAGCGGCTCGCGGGCCTCGTCCGCTCCGCGTTGTTCTACGGCTGGTGGTATCCGTCGCGCTGGATCGGCTGGAGCTTCTGGCCCAAGTACGGGGAATTCGGGACGCTGGCCAAGCACGTCCGCTTCGTGGAGCGCAGCGCCCGGCGCCTTGCGCGCGGGGTATTCCACGCGATGATGCGCTTCGGGCCGAAGCTCGAGCAGCGCCAGGGCGTGCTGTTCCGCCTGGTGGACGTGGGCGCCGAGCTGTTTGCCATGGCGGCGACCTGCTCGAGGGCGGCCCGCCTCCTCCAGACCGACCCCACGGCCGGAGCGCACGCCGTGCGCGTCGCCGACGTGTTCTGCCGCCAGGCGCGCGGCCGCGTGAAAGCCAAGTTCCAGGGGTTGTGGCGCAACGAGGATGTGCCGACGTACAAGGTGGCGCAGGAAGTGCTGCGCGGCGAGCACGCGTGGCTGGAGCGGGGGATGGTGGAGGTGAAGTACTAGGGTCACGCCCCCCGATGGGCGATCATGATGCTCTTCAGGCGCTCGGGACTCTCGCCCATCGCGTCGCCGTAGAGCCGCTTGGGGTCTTCTTCCCCTTCCATGACGTTGGGGCAGACGAATTCGATTTGCCGCGCCCGGATCCGCTCGGCCGCGCTGGCGCTCGCTACCGGCGTGGCGATGGCGACGCGCTGTGCGCCTCGCTCCCGCACCGCGCGCACCGCGGCCAGCACCTTCCACGGATAGAACACCTGCCCGTCCACCACGATCACGTGGCGGTCGTGCAGATCCTTGATGGGCCGCTGGTTGCGGTACAGCACCAGGTCGCGGCGCACGCGCGCGCGTGACTCCTCGATCGCCGATCCCAGCTTCTCCACCAGATTCATCCCGGGCTGAAAATCCGGGTCCATCTCGGCCGAGGTGACGTTTTCGGCCAGCGCCCCCACCGGTGCCAGATTGTCCCCCAGACGGATGAACGCCGCCACCACTACGTCGAACGTCGCCCCCATCGCCTTCGCGGCGTTGGCCGCGATCTCCACGCCCTCCGGGGTGATCCCCAGCAGCAGGCAGTGGATGTAGCCCTGGGAAGCCAGCACTTGACCCAGGTACGCCCCCGCGGCGGAGCGCGTGGGATAGAGACTGGTGCGGGGAGCCGGACGGGTACTCGTCACGCCGCCAAGATAAGAGGATTGAGCGTTCGGACCAGAGGACGCATCTTCAGGCCCCATGACCCATACGCCCTGGCGGCTGGTAGCGAGTGTCCTTGCCCTCGTCCCCGCGACGCTCCCGAGCCAACGCCGCACCGCGCCCGCGCCGGCACCCGCCGCGCGGCTCCTCGACACGCTCCTCTATCGCAGTTACAAGTTCCGCGCGATCGGCCCCTCGACCATGGGCGGTCGCATGTCGGCGTTCGCGGTGCGGGAGGCAAACCCGCGCGTGATCTTCGCCGCCGCCGGGACCGGCGGCCTCTTCAAGACGACGAACAACGGCACGACCTGGTCGGCGGTGTTCGAAGACCAGCCCGTAGCGTCCATCGGCGCGGTCGCGGTGTCGCAGCGGGACTCCAACCTCGTCTGGGTCGGCAGCGGCGAAGGAAACGGGCGGAACAGCTCGTCCTGGGGCAACGGCGTCTACCGGTCCACCGATGGCGGCGGCAAGTGGACGCACGTCGGCCTCGACAACACGCACGACATTCCGGCGCTCGTGATCGATCCCCGCAACGACTCGACCGTCTGGGTGGCGGCCCTCGGCCATCTGTGGGGCAAGAACGCCGAGCGCGGCGTCTACAAGACGACCGACGCCGGCAAGACGTGGACCGCCGTGCTGCAGCTCGGCGACTCGGTCGGGGCGATCGACCTCGTGCTCGACCCCGCCGCGCCCGATGTCGCCTACGCCGCGATGTACCAGCGGCTGCGCGCTCCCTGGGCGATGCGCAGCGGGGGGCCGGTGGGCGGCATCTACAAGACGACCGACGGCGGCAAGACCTGGACGAAGCTCGGCGGGGGATTGCCGGCGCAAACCGGGCGGATCGGGCTCGAGATCTACCGCAAGAACCCGCAGGTGGTCTACGCCGTCATCGAATCCGACGTGGGCGGCCCCAAGGACATCGACGACGTGCATTCGCGTTCGGGCGGCGTGTTCCGCTCGGACGACGGCGGCGCCCACTGGCGCCGCCTCAACGATCTCGCCCCGCGCGGGTTCTACTTCACCAAGATCCGCGTCGACCCGACCAACGACGCGCACGTCTACGTCCTCGGGTACGGCCTCGACGTCTCCGACGACAGCGGCCACTCGTTCCGCCACGACGGCGCCGAGAAGATCCATGGCGACCTGCACGCGCTGTGGATCGACCCCGGCAACCCGGATCACCTGATCCTCGGTACCGACGGGGGGATCTATTTCTCCTGGGACCGCACCAAGACCTGGGACTTCATCAACAACGTGGCGACGGGTGAGTTCTACGAGATCGCCTACGACTACCGCACGCCCTACCGCATCTGCGGCGGGCTCCAGGACAACGGCAGCTGGTGCGGCCCCAGCCGCAAGCGGGCCGAAGACGGCATCGCCGCGTCCGACTGGTATCGGGTGGGCGACTGCGACGGGTACTACGTGCAGGTGGATTCCGCCGATCCCGACATCGTCTACGCGGAGTGCCAGCAGGGGTTCGCCTTCCGGGTGAACCAGCGCAGCGGGGCGGTCAAGGCGATCCGGCCCGCCGCCAAGGAGGGCACGCCGGCGTTCCGGTTCAACTGGAACACGCCGTTCGCGATCTCGCACTTCGATCCCACGGTGCTCTACTTCGGCGGCAACCAGCTGTTCCGGCTCTCCGCCCGCGGCGACGGCTGGGAGGCGATCTCGCCCGACCTCTCGACCATGAACCCCCAGACGATGACCGCGGCCGGCTCCGGGGCGGAGACATACAACACCATCGTCACGCTGTCGGAGTCCCCGCTCGACCCCAAGGTCATCTGGGTCGGGACCGACGACGGCAACATCCAGGTCACGCGCGACGGCGGCGCCACGTGGACCAACGTCGGGACGAATCTGCGCGGCCTGCCCAAGCCGAATCTGTATGTGGCGCGCGTCGAGGCATCGCACTTCGATTCGGGCACCGCGTACGTCGCCATCGACGGACATCGCAGCGACGTGTTCCAGCCGCTGGCGTTCATGACGACCGACTACGGCCGGACCTGGACGTCGATCGCCGCGAACCTGCCCGCGGGCGCTCCCCTCAAGGCGCTGCGCGAGGATCCCCGCAACCGGAACCTGCTGTTCGCGGGGACGGAGTTCGGGCTGTACTTCTCGCTCGACCGCGGCGCCGGGTGGAACCGGTTCCGGAACGGCCTGCCCACCGTCGCCTACGACGACATCGCGATCCACCCGCGCGACCGCGATCTGATCGTCGCCACCCACGGCCGCAGCCTCTACGTGCTGGACCAGATCATCGCGCTGGAAGAACTGACCCCCGCGGTGCTCGACTCGACCGTCTACCTCTTCAGCACACGGCCGGTCCAGCCGTTCTGGAAGCTCCAGGAGTCGGGGTTGTGGGGGCATCGCCCCTACCAGGGCGCCAACCCGCCGTTCGGAGCCCCGATCGACTACTACCTCAAGAGCTACGCGCTGGACGAGGTTTCCATCACCATCGCCGACGGCAGCGGCCGCGAGGTGGCGAAGCTCACCGGGAGCAAGGACCCCGGCCTGAACCGCGTCGTGTGGGATCTCCAGCCCAAGGAGTCGCTGCGCGCCGGCTCGCCTGCGGATCCGACGGAGTACGTCGCCCCCGGGACCTACACCGTTACGCTGTCGGCCGCCGGGAAGACCCTCAAGACCACGCTGCAGGTGGTGGAACCGCCGAAATAGGTCGGAAGAAGCCGGACGAGGGCGGACAGGGGCGGACATGTTCCGCCTTTGTCCGCCTTTGTCCGCCGTCGTATCTTTCCCCCATGCCCACCGACTCCCTCACCATCGTCGACAACCGCACCGGCCGCACCTACGAGATCCCGGTTCAGGAAGGGACCATCCGGGCGGCCGACCTGCGACAGATCAAGACCGGGCCGGACGACTTCGGCCTGATGAGCTACGACCCGGCCTACCTCAACACGGCCGCGTGTCGCAGCGCCATCAGCTTCATCGACGGCGACAAAGGCATCCTGCGCTACCGCGGATACCCGATCGAGGAGCTCGCCGAGCGCAGCTCGTTCCTCGAGACGGCCTATCTGCTGCTCAACGGCGAGCTGCCCAAGCCTGCGGAGCTGGATCGCTGGGTGTACGACATCACGCACCACACGATCATCCACGAGAACGTCAAGAAGTTCATCGACGGCTTCCACCACGACGCGCATCCGATGGGCATGTTCGTCAGCACGGTGGCGGCGCTGTCGACGTTCTATCCCGAGGCCAAGCACATCGCCGATGCGGAAGCGCGCCACTTCCAGATCCACCGGCTCATCGCCAAGACGCCGACCCTGGCGGCGTTCGCGCACCGGCACTCCATCGGCATGCCGTTCGCCTATCCCGACAACGACCAGTCCTACGCCGGCAATTTCCTGAACATGATGTTCAAGGGGACGGAGGTGAAGTACAAGCCGCATCCGGTGGCGGAGCGCGCGCTCGACGTGCTGTTCATCCTGCACGCCGACCACGAGCAGAACTGCTCGACCAGCGCCATGCGCGGCATCGGCAGCTCGCAGGTCGACCCGTACAGCGCCATCGCCGGCGCCGCGGCGGCCCTGTACGGCCCGCTCCACGGCGGCGCCAACGAGGCGGTGCTCCGAATGCTCGACGAAGTCGGGAGCATCGGCAACATTCCCGCCTTCATCAAGGAAGTGAAGGAAGGGCGGGGGCGCCTCATGGGATTCGGCCA
>DATGDE010000388.1:0-3957 GCA_035311125.1 Gemmatimonadales bacterium | reverse complement strand
GAGAAGGTGGAAGGAGAAGGGGCGGGGGGATACGCCAAGGAGCTCTCGGCGGACCAACACCAACGCGAGCTGGACTTCCTGGCCAAGAGCGTCAGGGACGCCGACGTCGTGATCACGACAGCGGCGATTCCCGGAAAGCGTGCGCCGGTGCTCGTGACACGCGCCGCCGTCGAAGGTATGCGTCCCGGCTCCGTGATCGTGGATATCGCGGCCGAGACGGGCGGCAACTGCGAGCTCACGCAGGCCGGGACGTCGGTGGTGCATCAGGGCGTGTCCATTCTCGGCCCGGTCAACCTGCCCGCCACCCTGCCGCTGCACGCCAGTCAGATGTACTCCCGCAACGTCGCGACGTTCGTCGGCAGCATCCTCAAAGACGGCGCGCTGCGGCTCGACTTCGCGGACGAGATCACCAAGGCGACGTGCGTCACCCACGACGGAAAGGTGCTCCGCTCATGAGCGACTACTGGTCGATGTTGTTCGTGTTCGTGCTCGCCACGTTCATCGGGCTGGGCGTGATCCGGCGGGTGTCGCGGCTGCTGTACACACCGCTCATGTCGTTGACGAATGCCATCTCGGCGATCGCCGTGATCGGATCGCTCACCGTCACCGGCGCCGACTACCCGAAAGTGATCCGCATCCTGGGAGCCGTCGCGTTGTTCGCCTCGATGACGAACATCGTCAGCGGCTTCCTGATCACCGACCGCATGCTCAAGATGTTCAAAAAGCAATGATGAACTCCGTCGTGCAGTTCGCGGCCATCGCCGCGACGGCCCTGTTCATCTTCGCGCTGCACTGGATGAACGACCCGAAGACCGCTCGCCGCGGCGTGATCGCGGGCGTGGTGGGAATGACGGTCGCGGTCGGTGCGACCTGGATCCAACCCCAGATCATCCATCACGGCTGGATCCTGCTCGCGATCGGTGCGGGATTCCTGGTGGGAGTGCCGCTCTCTCTCGTGCCGCTCACCGCCGTGCCGCAGCGGACGGCGCTGTCGCACGCGTTCGGCGGGCTGGCGGCGGGGCTCGTGGGAGTGGCGGAATACCACCTCTGGCGCCTCGAAGCGCCGGAGCAGATCACGACGTTCCGGATGGCCGCCCTCGTGGCCGAGGTGATCCTGGGGTTCCTGACGTTCACGGGCAGCCTCATGGCGACGGGCAAGCTGCAGGAGGTGCGCTGGATTCCGCAGCGCCCGGTGACCTATCCGGGGCAGAACGTGGTCAACCTCGGGGTGCTGGCCGGCGCGATCGCCCTCGGGGTGCTGGTGGTGCTGCAACCGACCGCGGCCTGGGCGCAGAACGCCTTTCTGGGTGTGGTGGGGTTGGCCTTGCTCTTCGGGGTGCTGTTGATCGTCCCGATCGGCGGCGCCGACATGCCGACGGTCATCTCGATCCTGAACTCCTACGCCGGGCTGTCGGCGGTGGCGATGGGGTTCGTGCTCGACAACAAGCTGCTGGTCACCGCCGGGGCGCTGGACGGCTCGAGCGGGCTGATCCTCTCGATCATCATGTGCCGGGCGATGAACCGCTCGTTCACGAATGTCCTGTTCGGCGCATTCGGCACCGTGAAGAAGTCGAAGGCGACGGGCGAGCAGAAGGTGTGGAAGCAGGAGTCGCCCGAAGGCGCGGCGCAGCTGCTCGAGCAGGCGAACCACGTGGTCGTGATCCCGGGGTACGGCATGGCGGTGGCGCAGGCCCAGCACAAGGTGCGGGAGCTGTACGACCAGCTCACCAAGCGCGGCGTGACCGTCAAGTTCGCCATCCACCCCGTCGCCGGCCGCATGCCCGGCCACATGAACGTGCTGCTCGCCGAGGCGAACATTCCCTATTCGGCGCTGGTCGAGATGGACGAGATCAATCCGGAGATGCCCCAGTGCGACGTGGCGCTCGTGATCGGGGCGAACGATGTGGTGAACCCGGCCGCGCGCTACGCCAAGGATTCACCGATCTACGGCATGCCGATCATCGATGCGGACAAGGCGAAGACCGTATTGGCGATCAAGCGCAGCAAGAACCCGGGCTTCGCCGGCATCGACAACGAGCTGTACGTGCAGGACAACACCTGGATGCTGTTCGGCGACGCGAAGGGAGTGATCGGCGATCTGGTGAAGCAGTTCGCCGGCGGCGGCATCCACTAGCCTCGTGCCGCACGAAGTGACGCGATGACTCCGTTCGTCGCCACGTTGGCGCTGATCGGCGTGGTCATCATGGTGGCCGCGCTCCTCTCCGGGGTGGTGGACCGCTTCCGGGTGCCACAGGTCGCGGTGTTCCTCGCCCTCGGCGTCGCCCTCGGTCCCTTCGGTCTCGGTCTCGTCGATTTCGGATTGACCTCGCCGGTGCTCGAGGAGATCGCGACGATCGGCCTCGTGCTCGTGCTGTTCACCGACGCCATCTCGGTGGACGTGCGCGCGCTCCGCGGTCACGCCCGGCTCGCGTTCCTGCTGCTCGGACCGGGGACGCTCCTCACGGCGGGCCTCATCGCGCTCGCGGGCTGGGGCTTGCTCGGTCTCAGGCCGCCGCTCGCGGTGATCCTCGGCGCCGCGCTCGCCTCGACCGATCCGGTCATGCTGCGCGGTTTCCTGCGTGGGGAATCGGCCCCGGCCGCGGCGCGCCAGGCACTGCGGCTCGAGAGCGGCCTGAACGACCTGCTGCTGCTTCCCATCGTGCTCATCGCCATGACGCTGGTGAGCGGCGGCGCCGCCGCCGCGCCCATGGAGCGGCGGGTCGTGGGACTGCTGCTGCTGGGACCGGGGGCCGGCGTGCTGGTCGGCTTCCTCGGCGTGGCGCTGCTCGACGGCGTCCGCAAGCGGATCGGCGTGCGCCGGGACTACGAGTCGATCTACGCGCTCGGGGTGGCCTTCGCCGCGTTCGCCGCGGCGGAGGCGGTGCACGGCAGCGGTTTCCTCGCCGCCTTCGCGGCCGGCCTCACGGTGGCGGGGTTCGACGCGGAGCTGTGCGATTGTTTCGTGGACTACGGCCAGGCGACCGCGGAGATGTTCCTGCTGTTCACGTTTGTGGCGTTCGGCGCCTCGCTGGTCTGGACCGGCCTCGAAGTGATCGGCTGGCGTACACTCGTCTTCTGCACGGTCGCGCTGTTTGGTCGCTCCCTGGTGCTCGGGGTGGCGCTGCGGCGCCAAGCGCTCGACCGGCGCAGCCGACGGCTGATCGTGTGGTACGGACCGCGTGGGCTATCCTCGCTGCTGCTCGTGCTGCTGCCGGTATTCGCGGGCGTGCCGGGCGCCCAGGGGCTGTTCCCGGTCGCCGCGTTGGTGGTGCTCGCGTCGGTGGCCGTGCACGGTGGAGCGATGATGTGGGGGGACGGGGGACGGGGGAGGAGGGACGAATCGGGGAAGGAGGGCAAGGGGGAGGGAGAAGGCGCCGCTCCGCCCGCCACAGGGGACAAGATCACGCTGGATGAAGTGAAGCGGCTGCAAGCGCAGGGCGAGCGCATGATCCTGCTCGATGTGCGCAAGGAAGGCGCGTGGCGGGAGAGTGCGGTGAAAGCCCGGGGGGCGGTCCGGTTACCACCCGACAACGCGCGCACGCGCGCCGCCGAGCTGGCGTTGCCGCGTCACGACTGGCTCGTCGCCTATTGCGCCTGAAACAACGAGGCGACAAGCGCCCGGGTGGCGCGAGAGCTGCGGCAGGCAGGGTGGCCCAACGCCCGCGCGCTCATCGGTGGGTGGGCGTTGTGGGAGGCAGCCGGTATGCCGATTGAGCCGAAGTCGTCAGCCGTCAGCGATCAGCCATCAGCGTGATTGCTGACGACTGATGGCTGATGGCTGATAGCACTCATTTCGCCCACCGATTATTCGCCCGATTCTCGTCCGGCAACACGGCCGTCGGATCCACGACCACGCCCGTCACCGCTTTCGGCGTCGCGAACCGCGCCGTGAACCGGTCCCCCAGGTACCACATCTCGACCGGCAGCGTCTTCGTCTCGGTGGTGCCGTCGCCGTAC
>DATGDE010000387.1:0-4366 GCA_035311125.1 Gemmatimonadales bacterium | reverse complement strand
GTGACGCGGCGCGCCCAGGCGAACGCCGAGACCTTCTCGGGAAATTCCGAGAGGAACGGCGCCACCCACTGGACCAGCACGAACTGGCTCACGCCGAGCGTCCCGGCCACCGCCAGCATGGACTCGAGGAAGGGATGGGCGGTGACGTACAGCAGCGCTCCCCCCGCGGCGAACAACCCGAAGATGGCCGCCTTTTGGCGCCAGCCGCGCTGGCGGTACGCCCATTGCGCCACGCGCGGCGCCTCCCCGATGCGCTCGGCCTCCTGCGGCGGGTGCTTGAGCAGCACCCACAGATACGCGAGGTACAGGGCGATCAACACGACGGCATCGATCCAGCCGAAGGAGCGCTTGAGCAGAATGATCACGAAGTACAGCAGCGGCGGCACCAGGCCCACGACCTCCACCGCGTGCTCGCGATCCAGAGTGATCACGGGGAACCGCCCCCGTCCGCGCTTGCGTCCGGAAAACGCGGCCACGAAATAGATCATCGGCCAGCCGAGCCCCAGCAGCAGCCGGATGGCGCCGGTGAGGTTGGCGATGGCGAGGTGGGCGCGCTCGGGATCTCGTCCGGCATCCCACGCGATCACCGCCTCGACCGCGAACTCGGGGAGGGTCTGGAGCCAGGCGAGAATCGCCAGGGCCAGGCCCTGGGACATCAGGAATTGCGCAGCCTCCGCGCCCCACGCCACGAGGAACGCCGAGAACAGGATGGAGGGGAAGGTCCACAGCGCCGACAGGGCCGAGCCTCCCGCCTGGGCGAGCGGGGCGAGTAGCTTTAGGACGCGCACGTGCGCCGAAGATACCTCGAGCCGGAGTCGCTACAAGCCATGCCCCGCTGTACCGTGACCCGTCGCGTGCACTTCAACGCGGCGCATCGTCTGTGGAATTCCCGCTTCTCCGAGGAAGAGAACGCGCGTGTGTTCGGCGTGTGCAACAACCCGAACTTTCACGGGCACAATTACAATCTCGACGTCTCGGTCGAAGGCGAGGTCGACCCCGCCACCGGGTACGTGTTCGACATTCATCGGCTGAAGACCGTGGCCGAGGAGTGCGTCGTCCAGCAACTGGACCACAAGAACCTGAACCTCGACGTCCCCTGGTTCCGGGAGCTCAACCCCACGGCCGAGAACATCGCGGTGATGTGCTGGCGTCAGCTCGCGCCCGCCGTGTCGCCGGCGCGCCTGGTGCGCATCCGGTTGTGGGAAACGGAGCGTAACTACGTCGACTACCGGGGGGAGTGACGATGGGACGCGATCAGATCAAATCGGCGAGCCAGCACAGCTTCCACGCAGCGCACGCCGCAGCCGGCCCGAGCCCGGAAGGAGAGTTCGAGCAGCTGGTGCACGGCATCCTCGTGCAGCTGGGGGAAGACCCCACGCGTGACGGGCTGCGCGATACGCCGGCGCGCGTCGCGGCGTCGCTGCGCTGGCTCACGCGGGGCTATCACATGTCGGTCGAGGACGTGATCGGCGACGCGGTGTTCGAGGAGAAGCACGAGAACATGATCCTGGTGCGCGACATCGAGATCTACTCGCTGTGCGAGCACCACATGCTGCCATTCTTTGGCCGGGCGCACGTGGCCTATCTCCCCAACGGCCGCATCGTCGGGCTGTCCAAGATCCCGCGCGTGGTGGAGGTGTTCGCGCGCCGCCTCCAGGTGCAGGAGCGGCTCACCGACCAGGTGGCCGATGCGCTGTGCCGCGTGCTGAAGCCGCTCGGCGTCGGCGTGGTGATCGAGGCGTATCACCTCTGCATGATGATGCGGGGCGTGGAGAAGCAGAACTCGAAGACGATCACGTCGGCGCTGCGCGGCACCTTCCGCGAGGACGGGATGACGCGCGACGAGTTCCTGCGCCTGGTGCACGGCGGAGCCAACTGGCTGCCGTGACAGCCGCGGGGCGGCTGATCGGAAAAATCGCCGCGGTCACGGGCGCCTCGCGCGGCATCGGCCTCGCGGTGGCGGACGAGCTGCGCGCGGCCGGCGCGCACACGGTGCGGCTGGCGCGCTCGCTGTCAGACGGCTCCGGCGACCGGGAAACCACGCTGCGCTGCGACGTGACCCGGCCCGAGGACGTGGAGCGGGCGGTGAGCCGGATCGAGACGGCGCTCGGCGTCCCGGACATCGTGGTGAACAACGCCGGGGTCTTCTTCGTGAAACGGCTGGACGAGACGACGGCCGACATGTTCGCGCAATCCATCGCTACCAACCTGACCGGTCCGTTTCTCATCGCGCACGCGTTCGTCCCGGCGATGGTGCGGCGCGGCAGCGGGCACCTGGTGACCATCGGCTCTTCGTCGGACCGCATCGCCTATCCCGGGAATTCGGCCTACGCCGCCAGCAAGTACGGTGTGCGGGGTCTGCACGAGGTGATCGCCGCCGAGCTCGCGGGGACCGGGGTGCGCACCACCCTCGTCTCCCCGGGCGCGGTGAACACCGAGATGTGGGACCCGATCGATCCAGACCGGACGGAGGGCTTCCGCAAGCGCGCCGATATGATGCGCGCCGAGGACGTGGCGGAGGCGGTATTGTTCGCGGTGACGCGGGAGGAGCGGGTGACGGTGACGGAGATACGGATGGCGCCGACGAATAGATGAGGAACGTCTTCGGTTATCGGTTATCGGCTGTCGGTCTGCTGTTCGGCGCTCAGCTCGCCGGGCAGCGGATCGCGCCGCTCCCCGACTCCTCGGGGTGGGGCGTGCACGTGCTGGCGCTGGCCCGGGCACCCGATTCCTCCATCTGGGTAGGGACGTACGGGCAGGGGATCTTCGTGCTGAGAAAGGACCGGTCGGGCTGGGAGCAGATCCGTTCTGCTTCGGACACGGCCGCCCATGCGATCTCCTGGGATTTCGTGCATGCGTTCGGCTTCGGCCCGCGCGGCGAGATCTGGTATGGGACCGTCGGCAACGGGTGGGGGCTCTCGACCGACGGCGGCAAGACGTGGAAGAACTGGGAGCTGCGCCAGCTCGGGCCCGAGTGGCAATACGTCGCCCCCAACGGCATCGTCACGCGCGGCGATACGACCTACATCGCCACGGCGGACGGGATCAAGGTCACCTGGGACGACGGCGCCACGTGGCGGGTGATCACCGACTCAGCCGGTGCGACGACGGCGCGGGATTCGGTGATCGTGCGCATCCAGAGCCAGTACGTGCTCGCGATTGTCGCGGACACGAGCCCGAACATGTGGATCAGCACGCTCAAGGGGATCGGGCATTCCCCCGATGCGGGACGCACCTGGCACGAGCATTTTCCGCCGGCGCCCTGCGCCGTGGTGGGATGCGTCAATCGCGCCCGCTCGCTGTCAGAGGACTCGGGCGGCAGGCTCTGGATCGGGACCGAGCAGGGACTGTACCGATTCGGGCCGGAACTTGGCGGCTGGGGGACGGCTGACGGGCAACCGTGCGGAGGGCGCGCGTCGTGTCCGGGCGGGCCGCTCCCGGTCCAGGCGTTCACCTCCAAAACCGTGGGTCCACTGGGCGAAGCGGCCCGGTCGTCACCGCCGGGGAAGCCGCGTCATACCTGGTTCCGCCGCCCCATCGCGCTCGCCGACCAGCCCTACATCGACCAGACCTACCGCTTCGGCTCGACGATGGGCGGCAACTTCCAGCCGCACCAGGGCGTGGAGTTCAACAACCCCGACGGCACGCCGGTCCATGCGATCGGTGACGGTGTGGTGGTCTATTCCGGTCCTGCGGAAGCGGGCGCCAACACCATCGCCATCCGGCACGACCGCAAGTTGAACGGGCAGTACGTCTTCTCCGTCTACTACCACAACACGACGCTGCTCGTCGCCATCGGCCAGCGGGTGAAGGCGGGTGACGTCATCTCCCTGGTCGGCAACACCGGCCGAGCCACGAACGACCATCTCCATCTCGAGGTGCACGTCGCGCCCACGACCGACTCGAGCAAGATCGTGGACGCCGCTGTCCGCTACCCGCCCTTCAACACGAACCCGGAGCTGTGGATCGATCCCTTGCCCGGTACGGGCGTGGTGGCCGGCCAGGTGTGGGACTCGCTCGGCCAGCCCGTTCAGCAGGCGCGCATCTACGGCCTGGTCAAGCCGGAGCCGCAGGAGACGCCGTTTTCCTTCATCGAGACCTACGGGCCGCGCAACCATTCCGATCCCGCATATCGCGAGCACTTCGCCATCGGGGATGTGCCGGCGGGCGAGTATGTGCTCGGAGTGGAGATCGACGGGAAGCGGGTGCACCGCAGGGTGCGGGTGGAGGCGGGGAAACTGACCTGGGTGGAATTCCGCCCGTAGCGACCGAGTACGGTCGACCGCATACTGTCCGCCTCATGCATATCGAGCTCACCGAGATGCTGCGCTGCCCCGAGGATCATCGCGAGGAGTTCCTCGTCCTC
>DATGDE010000386.1:0-9344 GCA_035311125.1 Gemmatimonadales bacterium | reverse complement strand
GAACCCGCTGGTGTCCGCCGCGTACTCGAAAGACCCGCCGCACTACCACGTGCTCGCCGATCTGCCCCTCGATTGGCCCTGGCTCCGTTCGCCGCGCATCGGCGCCGCGGCGGCGGCGCGCGACGCCGCCCGCTTTGGGTTTGCGTTCGAGCGCGCGGCGATCCGGTTCGACGTCGACACGACGTACACGCGAGCCCTCGCCGCGGAGGCGCACGCGCGCCTGTCGCGCCACAACGCTCTCGATGCCGACAGCCTGTTCGCGATGGCGCGCTTGCGGCGGGCCGTCGGGGATGTGAGCGAGCTGGAGGTGCGGCTCGCCGAAGTGAATGCGGGGCAGCTCGAAAACATCGCGCTGGACGACTCACTCGGCGCCGTCGAGGCGGTGCTCGCCGTGCAGCTCGCGATGGGCGGGTCGGGGACGGACCCTTCGATCCTCCTGGCGGACTCGCTGCTGCCGCCCGCTGACACGGTGCCGGCTGCACCCGGCGAGCTGCTCCCGGTGGCCGCGGCCGCCGCGAGCCTGCGCGCCGAGAATCGCGCGCTCACGCTGGCCCACCGCAACGTGTTCGCTGCCCCGAGCCTCCAGATCGGATTTGACACCGACGATCCTGGAGGGCAGCGCGGCCTGCTGCCGACGGTCGGCATCTCGCTTCCCCTGCCGCTCTTCAACCGCAACGGCGGAGAGGTGGCTCAGGCGCGGGCGTCGCGGGCGCGCGCGCAGGCGAATCTCGATCTGGTCGCGCGGCAGTCGGGCGCGGAGTGGACGCGGGTGCAGCGTGACCTGACGGCCGCGACGAACCGGCTGGCGCGGGATCGCCGGCTCCTCACGAGCGCCGAGCGCGTGGCTGGGATGTCGGTGCAGGCCTATACCGAGGGGGCCGTGGCCCTTGCCAACGTCCTCGAAGCCCAACGCAGCGCCCGCGAGGCACTCGGCCGCTACATCGACGACGTGGCCGCGGTCAACAACGCGGCGGCGGCCGTGCGACTCCTGGCTGCCACGGTCGAACCATGATGCGTGCACGCGTGTCCCTGGCGGTGCTGGTGGCGCTCCTAGCCGCCTGTTCGCGCCCGCACGACGACGAAGCCGGTGGCGGGACGCCGGCCGTCGTCGGGGCGGGGACCGCCGTCGCGCGCATCGAGGCGATGCCGCAGCTCGTGCTGGCGATCGGCACCGTCACGCCCCGCCCCGGCCGCTTCGCCGAGCTGGCGGCCCCCGCTCCGACCCGGGTCGCGCGGATCTTCGTGTCCCCGGGCCAGCGCGTGGCGGAGGGGGCGGCTCTGATCGAGTTCGAGCGCGCGCCGTTCGACGCGGCCGCCCGGAGCGCCGCCGCGGCGCTCACGAGCGCGCAACGCGCCTACGACCGGGCCGTGCGACTCGTGCAGGCCGGCATCCTGGCGCAGAAGGATTCGGATCAAGCGGCCGCAGATCTGGCACAGGCGCAATCCGCGGCCGTCAGTGCGCGCCGGTCTCAGGAGCTCGCCACACTGCGCGCTCCGCTCAACGGCGTGGTCACGGAGATTCGTGCGGTGCTCGGGGCCTCGGTGGATCCGAGCCAACCGTTGGTGGACATAGCCGACCCTACGGCCCTCGACGTCGTCTTGAGCGTGACGTCGGGCGATGCGGCGCGGATTCATCCCGGTGACGCCCTGACGGTCACGGCGGGCGAAGGCGCCAACGGCGAATCGCTGGGGCGGGGCGCGGTGACGGCGGTCGGGGCCGCGGTGGACTCCGTCTCGCGCGCTGTACTGGTCCGTGCCCGAATCGCGCGGCCCGCGCGGCCGCTGCGCATCGGGGAATCGGTGTCCGGGCGGATCGAAACCGGCGTGCATGCACAGGCCGTCACGATTCCCGCCGAAGCCCTCGTGCCCGAGGGCGACGGCTTTCGGGTGTTCGTGGTGGATAGCGCGCGCATCGCTCATGCGCGGCCGGTGATCGTCGGTGCGCGCACCGAGACGCTGGCCGAGATCCTGTCCGGACTCGTGGCGGGGGAAACGGTAGTGACGAGCGGTGCCTATGGAGTCGAGGACGGGGCGAAGATTGTCCGGTCCACGCCGTGAAGTTGTTCGACGTCCTCTCTCGCCAGCGGCGGTTCGTCTACCTCGTCGTCTTCCTCACCAGCGCCGCCGGCGTGTGGGCGGCGTTTGTACTGCCGTCCGCGATCTATCCCGAGCTCGAATTCGACCGCATCACCGTGGTGGCCCAGGGCTCGACCCTCGGCGCGCGGCAGGTGGTGTTCAGCCTCACCCGGCCGATCGAAGAGGCGATCAGCATCGTTCCCGGGGTGACGCGGGTGCAGTCGCGATCGATCCGGGGCGCCGCCGAGATCAACATCACGTTCGCGCCGCGCACCGACATGGGGTATGCGTTGCAGCTGGTGCGGGCGCGAGTGAACCAGATCGCCGGCGACCTCCCCGCGGGGCTTGACATCGAGATCGAGCGGCTCGCGCCTTCGCTCTTCCCGGTCCTTTCCTACAACCTCGAGGGCGGAGATCCCGCGACCCTGTTCGACATCGCGCGCTACGAGATCAAGCCGCTGATCTCGCGCGTGCCGGGGGTGGGGCGGGTGGACGTGCAGGGCTCGGACATTCGGGAGATCGAGGTCGTCGCGGAGCCCGCACAGCTCGCGGCGCACGGACTGACCTATCGCGACCTGGCGGACGCTATCGGGCGGTCGGTAACGGTGCAGGCGGTTGGCCGGATCGCGCAGGACTACCGGCAGTACCTCGTCGTCACTGCCCAGGAGGCGCGCAGCGTCGAGGACATCGGGGCGGTGGTGGTGCGGGGCGGGCTGCGGGTGCGCGATCTCGCCCGCGTGCAGCTGGGGACCGAGGACCACGTGCGGATCATCGCCGGCGACGGCCGCCCGGCGGCGCTGCTCAACATCACGCGACAGGTGGGCGGCAACACGCTCGACATCGCCGACAGCGTGGCCCGGATCGCGGCGGGGCTCGCCCCGAGTCTCCCCCCCGGGGTGCATCTCAAGGCGGTCTACGATCAGGCCGCCCTGGTGCGCGACGCCGTCCGCGCCGTGCGCGACGCGATTCTCATCGGCGCCGCGCTCGCCGTGCTGATCCTGCTGCTCTTCCTGCGCCACGCCCGCATCACGGCGATCAGCGCGACATCCATTCCGCTGACGATGGCGATCACCGTCTTCGTGATGCGGATGTTCGGGGCGTCGTTCAACCTGATGACGCTCGGGGCCATGGCGATCGCCATCGGTCTCGTGATCGACGACGCGGTGGTGATCACCGAGAACATCGTGCGCCACCTGGCCCTCACCCCCGACCGCGTGCGCGCGATCCGGGAGTCGCTGCAGGAGCTGATCTGGCCGGTGACGACGTCCACCATCACGACGGTCGTCGTGTTCCTGCCGCTCGGGCTGTTGCAGGGGGTGGTGGGGCAGTTCTTTACGGCGCTGGCGATGACGCTCACGGTCGCGGTGCTCGTATCGCTGGTGCTGGCGTTCACCATCATCCCGCTCCTGGCCGAGCAGTTCGTGACGCCGCATGAGATCGAAGACACGGGAGCGGGACTCCTGGCCCAGGCTCAGCGGCTGCTCGAGGCGCTCGGGCCGCGCTACGAGCGCGCGCTCGGCGGCGTACTGCGCCACCCGCGCCGGGTCCTCGTCGCGGCGGCCATCCTTGTCGTCGCCGGGATCGGCGCCTGGCAGCTCGTGGGTTCGGGCTTCCTGCCGGAGATGGATGAAGGGGCCTTCGTGCTCGATTACTTCACGCCGGGCGGCACGGCGCTGGTGGAGACGAACCGCCAAGTGGGGATCGTCGAGCAGATCCTCGCCGCGACCCCGGAAATCAGCGGGACGTCGCGCCGGACGGGCGCGGAGCTTGGCCTCTTCGCCACGGAACAGAATTCGGGCGACATCGTCGCCCGGTTGCGGCCGCCCGGCGAGCGCTCGCGGGACATCTTCCAGGTGATGGACGACGTGCGCGGCCGCATCCAGGCCGCCGCACCCCGTCTGCACATCGAGTTCGTCCAGATCCTCTCGGACGTGATCAACGATCTGGCCGGGGCGGCCCGGCCGGTCGAGATCAAGCTGTTCGGCGAACAGCTCGACACGCTGGAGGCGTACGCACGGCGGCTCGCCCCCGATCTCGAGCGGATCGGCGGGCTCGAGGATCTCTACGACGGGGTGAGCGAGCCGTCAGCGGAGCTCCAGATGCGGGTGAACGAGGCCGAGACCGGTCGCCTTGGGATGCGCCCCGCCGACGTGGGGGATGCCGTGAGCGCCGCGCTGCTCGGTGTGAACGCGGGCGAGGTCCGTGCCGGCGATCGGCCGGTCGCGGTGCGGGTGCGGGCACCTGACTCGGTGCGCTTCGACCCGCTGCGGCTGCGCTCGCTGCCAGTGCTCGTGCCCGGCGGAACCGCTGCGGCGCCGCTTGGCGCGCTCGCCACGTTCACCCCGGCCGAGTCTCGCGCCGTGCTGACGCGAGAGAACCAGCAGCAGATGATCACGATGACGGCGGACGTGAGCGGACGCTCCCTCGGCGGTGTGATGGGCGACGTGCGGCGCGTGCTCGCGTCGCACGCGCCTCCGGCCGGAATACGCGTCGTGCTGGGCGGCCAGTACGCGAGTCAGCGGGAAGCCTTCCGAGCGTTGCTGCTCGTGCTCGGGCTCGCGGTGGTGAGCGTGTGCGCCGTGATGGTGATTCAGTTCGAGTCGTTCGTCGAGCCGCTCGTCGTGCTGCTCGTGGCGCCGGTCTCCTTCGTGGGGGCGCTCGTCCTGCTGCTCGCGACGGGAACGCCGCTGAACGTGGCGTCATTCATGGGGCTCATTCTGCTGGTCGGCCTCATCGTGAAGAACGGCATCATCTTGCTCGACTTCACCCGGCTGCGGATGCGCACCGGGGGCGTGCCGCTCGAGGCGGCGATTCGCGAAGCGGCCCGGGTGCGGCTCCGCCCCATCCTGATGACGACGTTGTGTACCCTGTTCGGGTTGCTCCCGCTGGCGTTCGGCATCGGGGCGGGGAGCGAGCTGCAGCGCCCCCTCGCCCTGGCCGTGATCGGCGGATTGGCCCTGTCGACACCCATCACCCTGTTTGCCGTTCCCACCTTGCTCGTCGCCATTCGTGGCGGGGCGTTCACGCTCAAGGAAGAGCCATGAGCACTCTGTGGATTACCCTGAGCCTGGCCACTGCTCTGATCCTCGCGGGCGGTTCGACGGCGGCGCAACAACCTACTGCCGATACGGGGCACAAGGCGGCACCGACCTACAAGCGAGACTCGTGTAGGCAGCGGGCGAGCTCTCGGGGTGGAGTGTGGAGGCGCGCGACGTGACGGAAACCGCGCTGAAAGTGTCGCCTTGCATGGGACTGATCCTGCTCGTCGGGCTGATCGTGAAGGACGGCATCATCCCGCTCGATCTCCCCCGCCTCCGGATCCGAGGTGGGGGCCTGGCGCTCGTGGGGGCGATTTGAGGCGGCGGCCGCACGCCCGGGGAGGTGGGCGACTGACCGCGCACGGCAAGCGGGGGGGCCACCGATCGCCGCGCCGCCCGGTGGAGCACGTGGTGCTCATCGTAAAGGAGAACCACGCGTTCGACAACTATTTCGGGACCTTCCCCGGCGCCGATGGCATGGCGCTGCCGCGCTCGTCCAACCCCCCGCCGCACGACCCCGACCACCGGCACGGGGCCTGGCTCACGCGCCAGCGCACGGCGGTCCGAGCGCAGTTCACCGAGCAGGACATCCCGGCGTATTTCGCATACGCCCGGCAATTCACCCTGTGCGATCGCTACTTCACGGACGTGGCGGGGCCATCCACGCCCAACCACCTGATGCTGATTGCGGCGGCATCGCCGGTGATCGACAATCCGCCGCGCTATCGGCTGCCCGTTGGTGCGCCGCTCTTCACGCTGCCCTCACTACCCGCGCGACTGGAAGGGGCCGGGCGTACGTGGGGCAATTACGGCGGCTATGCGTTCGAGTTCATCGCGGGGCTCGCCGGCCGGCACACCTATCCTTCGGACCAATTTGCGAAGGACGCGGCGGCGGGACGGTTGCCGAGCGTCTCCTGGGTGTACGCTCCCCACGATGCGAGCGAGCACCCTCCCGACCCTGCGGACCAACCGCCCGTCGGCAACGTGACGCATGGCCTGGAGTGGACGGTCCGTCAGGTCGATGCGGTGGTGCGCGGCGGATTGTGGGCGAAGACGGCCATCTTCATCACCTGGGACGACTGGGGCGGCTGGTACGACCACGTCGACCCTCCCGCCGTCGAGACCTGGAAGGCGGACGGAACGCAGTTCCGTTACGGATCGCGCGTGGGATGTCTCGTGCTGAGTCCGTACGCGAGGAGAGGGTACATCTCCCATGCGCTCCACTCGCACGTCAGCCTGCTGCGTTTCTGCGAGACGACGTTCGGGTTGCGGGCGTTGAACGCGCGCGATCGGGCCGCGGACGACATGTCGGATTGTTTCGATTTCTCCGCGTTGCCGGCCGGGCCTCCGTCGTGAGAGCCCGCCCCGAGCGCTAACGCCACCCCACCGATCCCTGCGCCGCGGCGATCAACTTCGCCGGGTCGTACCCCGTGCCGTCCTTGAACACCAACTCCACGTGCTCCACGTCCGCGATGCTCGTGGCCGGGTTGCCGCGCACCACCACCAGGTCGGCAGCCTTGCCGGGAGCGATCGAGCCGATGCGGTCGGCACGTCCCAGGTAGACAGCGCCGTTCAAGGTGCCGATGCGAATCGCTTCGAGCGGAGTGAAGCCGGCCTCGACCAGCAGCTCGAGCGCGCGGTGGTTGGCGTACCCCGCCACGACGCCGCCGTAGCCGGTGGGATCGGTGCCGACGAGCAGCAGGCCGCCCGCCTGAGCGAACTGCCGCTCGAGCCGCATCTCCTTTCGGAAGAGCGCGACCCAGGTGGTGTCGGTCGACGCCGCGATCCGCACCCGCTGGCGCAGGTACTGGTCACGCGCCTCGGGGAGCATGGCGTCGAGCGCACCAGTCGAGGCGGGAGGCCGGCCGGGGGTGAAGGTCTCGAACACCGGCAACGTCGAGGTGAGCGCGACGTGTTTCGCCACGAGGTAGCGGATCAGGTCCTGCGCCGCCGGGCCGTCGGGGTTCAGGGCGAGCAACGAAGCGACGACCGAGTCACGGCTCGGGCACGCATCGGGCGCCTTCCCCGTCACGAAATCGGTGGCGACGAGGAAGCCGTGTTCGAGGTCATCGATTCCCAGGTCGGTGGCCTCCCGGAAGGTGACCGAGCAGAGATGGCCGGTGACCTTGAGCCGGCGCGCGTGCGCGGCGACGATCGCGGCCCGCAGCTCGGCGCGTGAGACGTGCATGTAGGCCTTGAACGAAGTGGCGCCCTGGTTCGCCCAATACTCGACCAGACCGCGCGCCTCGGCCGAGTCGGCCAGCGCGTGAATCTGGGGGAGGGGCAGGCCCGGACCCTCGAGGTAGGGACCGGTGACGTCCATCGTCGGGCCCGCGATCTCGCCGGCGGCGACCCCTCGCGCGAGACTGAGATCCGCGTAGGGCTCAATGCTGCCGGCCGTGCGCAGCGTGGTCACGCCGCCCGCCAGGTAGAGCTTCGGGAAGCTCCATCCCTGCTCGGTATACATCCCATTGCCCGCGGGATAGAAGTAGTGCTCGTGTACCATCACGAGTCCCGGGAGCACGGTCCGGCCGGTCAGGTCGTGCACTTCGGCGCCGGCGGGGATGGACGCACCGGCGCTGGGCCCGATCGAAGCGATCGTGCCGTTGCTGATGACGATCGTCTGATCCTCGGTCGCCGTGGCGCCGGTGCCGTCAACGACGCGGACGTGGGTGAGCGCGACGGCCGGAGCCGACACGACGACGTACGGTCGCACCGCAGCGCCCGGCGTCTGGACGAGCGCGGCGATCAGCAGGCAGCAGACGGGCGTCATGGGATGGTCCCGGTGGCGCGATGCGCGATCGCCGCCTCCACATCGGCGATGTCGCGTGGGGCGCGGGTGATCCATTCGAGGCCCGTGGGCGTCACGATGTAGTCGTCCTCGATGCGGACACCCGTGTTCTGATAGCGCAGCACGGCGGCGCGGACCTTCGCGGCGAAGGCGCGGTTGCGCGGGGTGTCGGGGAGGATGTCGAGCAGCCTCGTGTTCACGTAGATCCCGGGCTCGATGGTGAACGCGTCGCCGGGCCGGAACACCCGCTCGTCGTAGTAGCCCTGCATCGGATCGTGCACGGCGAGGCCCAGCCCATGGCTGATGCCGTGAATGGCGAACAGCATCACCTGGCGGCAGCTGCGCGGCTGCTTCTCGCAGTCGGCAGGCCAGGGCGGATCGAACGGGGCCTCGGGCGATTCGATCAGGCCGAGCCGCGCGAGGCCGTGCGCCCGCACGTCGATCGAGGAATCCTGCGCCGCCTGCACCGACTTGCCCGGTCCCGAATTGCGCTCTGCCGCGGCCTGTGCGTCGCGCACGATCTGATAGACCGCGCGCTGGTCCGGGGTGAACGTGCCGCTGACGGGAAGCGTGCGCGTGACGTCCGCTGCGTACCCGCCGTACTCCGCGCCGGCATCGATGACTACCACCTCGCCGGCGCGCAGCTCACGCCGGTCCTTCATGTAGTGCAGCTGCGTGCCGTTCGGCCCCGATCCCACGATCGAGCCATAGGCCGGGCGCTCCGAGCCGAGATGGCGGAACGCGGCCTCGACTTCGGCCTGGAGATCGTATTCGTGCATCCCCGGGGCGATGGCCCGCATGGCGGCGCGATGGCCGGCCACGCTGATCTCGGCCGCCCGGCGCAGCAGCGCCAGCTCGGGTCCGCTCTTGCGCGCGCGTAACCGGTCCACGATCGGGGCGCCGTCACGCACGTCGAGCCCCGGATGCCGCGCGGCCAGCGCGCGCATGACCTGGCCGCCCCGGGTGAGCGAGTCGAGCCGGGCGAAGTCCGCGTCCTCGAAGTCGCGCAGGGCGTAGAAGGGGAGCCCGGTCGCGGCGAGCGAGTCGAGCACGGCCGTCAGCTCGTCGGTGGAGCGGGAGGGGAGTCCCAGGTCGCGGGCCAGGTCGGCGGAATCCGGCTCGATGCCGTAGTACAGCGAGCGGCGCGGATTGCTGCGCGTCACGAAGAGCGTCGCCTGACCGTGTCCACCGCGGACGATCAGGACCAGGGCGGCGTCGGCGTAGTCGTATCCCGTGAGGTAGTGGAACGCCGGCACCTGGAAGAACGGTCCGAAGTCGCTGACGGGCGTCCGGCCGCCGAATGCCACGACGATTCCGCCCTTGCCCCCGCTGTCGATCCTGGCTGCGAGCGAGTCGCGCCGCGCGGCGTACTCGGGCGCGGCGATCTGAGCGGTCGCGTGGGGAGCGGCGAGCACGAGCGCGGTGAGCAACCCCGCGAA
>DATGDE010000385.1:0-5308 GCA_035311125.1 Gemmatimonadales bacterium | reverse complement strand
CCCGTCCGCGCCGATGACGCGGTGGCACGGAACGATGATGGGAATCGGATTCTGCCCGTTCGCCGCCTCCACCGCGCGTGCCGCCGCCGGCGCGCCGAGGCGGCGGGCGAGGCCCGCGTAGCTCTCGGTCGCGCCGAAGGGGATCTGTCGGAGCGCCCGCCAGACCCGCTGCTGGAACGGTGTCCCGGCGGCAGCCAGGGGAAGATCGAAGACCGTGCGCCGGCGCGCGAAATACTCGTCGAGCTGCTCCCGGGCCCGCGCCAGGGTCTCCCCCGCCCTGCCCCGGCCGTCGTCCTCCTCCCACTCCGTGTCCTCGGGGCGGCCGTGGCGGGAGGTCTCGAACCACACGCCCGTCAGCCCCGCCGCGGTCGCCAGCAGGACCAGCTCGCCGACCGGGCTCGCCAAGCGCGCCATCCGGGCCTCCGTCATGTTCCTTCGAACAGGCTCCGCAGGTTGAGCGTCTTCGCGCTCGACCGGATCTCTTCCTGGACCTTGGGGAAGATCTGCTTGGCGTCCTCCTGAAAGCGCTGGAACAGCGACCGCAGGTCCTGCGTGCTGAGCCGGCGCCCCTGCGCGTAGTACTGCTTCGCCACATGGCCCAGGGCGTAGGTGGCGGCGAACGTCACCGCGGCACCCGCGGCCATGCCGCCCGCGCCACCGACGAGCCCGCCCAGCACTCCACCGGCCAGCCCGCCCACCAGCTTCCGCACGACGCCTTCCATCAGCTGGGCGGCTGCACCGAGCCCCAGGGTGCCGGCCAGATCCTTGATCTGGTTCGCGTCGAGTTTCTGTCCGTAGTGCTGGCCGACCTGATAGACCAGGCGCAGCTGCAGCGGCAGGATGACGACGTTGGCCAGCTTGTCGGGAAGCAGCTCCACGGCGCTCGCGATCATCGCCTGCCGCAGAATCACCTGGTCGAGCGCGTCGTCGGAGGGAGGCGTCCCTGTCCGGACTTCGACCGGCGGGGGCGCGGCGGTCCGGACCGCGGCGAGCCCGGCGGCGCTCTGCTCCATCTCGGCGAGCGTGGCAGGAGCCAGGCCCAGGGCGCTGCGCAACGCGGCCAGGAAATCCGCTTCCTGGCGGTTCAGTGGTCCGTCGGCGTGACACACGGCGAGCGCCGTCTCGTAGGCCAGACGACGGGCGTCGTCATCCGAGAAGCGCTTGGCGAGCTCCGCCAGCGGCGCCCGCACGCCGGCGCCGCGTTGCGCCACAGTGTCGACGTCGCTGACGCCCAGCCGCTGCAGGGCGGCGCGCAGCTCGGAGTCCTCCTCGGGAGCCGTGCGCCCGTCCGCCAGGGCCGCGAGGTAGGCGACCGTGACGATGGGTTCGTGATCGCGTTCGTTCATAGGTCCAATTCCGCGGGGAAGGTCAGAAGATACCGCAAGCCGAAACCTTTGTTCCGGGGCCGCCAAGAGCGGCTGCGGTCGGCTGCCTACCTGCGGCGCGACGGGATCAAATCGAACACGAAGACCACCGTGGCGGCCGCCGCCACTCCCAGGGCCGCCCACAGCGGAGCGAGCCCGAGCGGCCACCAGAGATTCCACCGCCACTGCCCCACGATGCGCGCCACGCGCGAGGCCCGCACGTGGGCCTGCAGGCTGTCGCGCCGGCGACCCACCAGCGCCCGCTCGAGCGCCGCCTCGATCCTGGGCCAGCGAATCCAGAGCAGCCCGCCGAGGATGACCACGACCACGAGCAGCAGCACGCCCTTCGGCGTCGACCACTCGATCTCCCAGCGAGGATCGAGAAACGGATGGGTCACGAGCCAATGCAAGGCGTTCACGAGCCGCCCCATCAGACCGCCGACCGTCAGGTCCCGGAGTCCGAGCAGAACGAGCCCCGCGGCCCCCGCCGCATAGAGCGTCCAGCGCAGCGGCCGTGACAGGACGACCGCGCGGAACAAGCGCCGCCGGCCAGCTCGGAGAATGGCTGCGAGGCGCGGCGACGCGGTATCGGGGGCTACGCTGACCAGCGGGGGCGGGGCGTCCTTGGGATCGCCCAGAAAGGTCGATCCGAGGTAGGTCCGCACGAAGCGGTCCGCGAGCTGGTATCCCTGGTAGATGAGCGCGTCGATCTCGACCGGGGAGAAGGCATCGAGATCGGTGCGCAGCGCGGCGATGGTGCGGCCCTCAGGGTGGGGCTCCGGAGGCTTGGGTCCCGCCGGCACGACGCCGAGGGCGTCCGAGGCCATTTCGAAAAACGCGACGGCGTCGAGTCTGGAGTCCGCACGAGCGGCATCGGCCGCCTCGCCGACACGCCGTCGCGCGCGCAGCTCGCGCAGCTGGCGCTCGCGCACGTCGGCCATCAGCACCGCGCCGATGCGTGCCAGCATCGAGATTCTGCCGGCGCTGGGGCGGCTGTCCAGGGCAAGCGAGCCACCCGCATCGCTGGCGATGACGTGCGTGCACTCCTCCTCGAGCAGCGCCGACAGCCCCTGGTTGTCGTACACCCCGCCGTCGGTCAGCGCCAGCCGGTGGGTCGTGGCCGGATCGTACAGGCCGGACACCATGTAGGGGTTGAAGACGGGTGGGAAGTTGGCCGAGGCGGCCACGGCATCCGCCAGCGTGAGACGCTCCAGCTCGTGCGCCATCGCCCAGCTCAGACGCTCCGCGCTGCGAAAGAAGTACACGTCGATCACCAGCTCCATGAACTGATCGAAGACGGCGCCGTGCAAACGCTGGCGCAGATCGCCGCGTCCGGGCAGCGCCGCGCGCAGCGCGTTCCAGAGGCGGTCGAGGTGCTGCTCGCGCGTGTAGCCGCCCGTGACCGGCGGATCGCGGCGCAAGCCGTCGCGCAGGTACCAGGCCTCGACCTTCGCCTGCCGCAGGAGGCCAAGCTCCGCGCTCGCCAGCGCCTGCAGCAGCTCGGGCCCATCGCCGGCCAGCGCGAACACGGTGTCCGGAATGGCGGCGCGCCCGGACACGTCCTTCCAGGGAGCGCCGTTGCGTACCGCGACCCACCAGTACAGGTGGGCCGCCGTGAATTCGCGAAACGGATGTTGCTCCGGCGCGGCCGCCGGCGGGCGAGCCGGCCCCGTTCCCGACGCCGGCTGATGCCGCAGCCAGGGCTCGTCTTCCGTCAGGAACCTGTCGCGCGCCTCGGTAACCATGTCCGGGAACCATTCCGGGCCATCGGAGCGGCGGCGCTGGGCGGTGGAGAGGAGCCGCTTGTAGGCCAGGACTGTCCCCGTCTCGTCGAAGCGGATCGAGCCCAGCTCGGGGTCCCCGATCTCCGACATGGTGAAGCGGAAGTCGCGACCGGTGTTGAGGGACGTGGCGTTGATCACCCACTTGGGGACGAGCGTCGGCTCGGCCTGGCGCGCGGCCTCCCGGTTGTGCAGCTCGAGATCGAAGCCCACGCCTCTGCCGGGCGGGCGGAACTTCAGATCCTGCAGCGGCACGCCGCTCTTCCAGGTGGGGTTGATGCGCCGGGCGGCATCGCAGAACAGGTACCGCTGGTACAGGCGCGCCATGCGGCGGCCCCAGGAGTAGTCGCTGCACAGCATGCGCAGGTTCCACCACGGCGTCAGCAGCAGGCGCGTGCGCAGATTCTTGCGGACGCCGCGGCGCAACGCCGCCTCGGTGGCGGAGACGACCTCTTCGTAGTCGCGGCGGGTGAGTGCGCCCCAGTTCGCTTCGAACCGTTGCTTCAGCTGCAGGACGTAGCAGCCGCCCAGAATCGAGCCTCCCGACACGGTCGACAGCACGCCGACGTGGCGCAGCAGGTCGAGCTCGGCGAGGCGTCGCAGGACGCCGAGATGGAAGAAGGAGGCCCGAAACCCGCCTCCCGAGAGGGCCAGGCCCAGCTTGGCTCCCGCCGTCAGACGAGCCCCCTGTTCGCGACCCCAGGAGCGACCATGTCCGGGGCGTGCGGCCCCCGTGTCCTCGCGTCCTCGCTCCCACCCCAGCCGTCACCCCACTTACCGGACCTTCCTAGAGGACGGCGCGCCGCAATGTGGGAGGCTGGAACTGCTACGTCAAGGACGGACGCTGGATGACGAATACCAGGACGCCCTCCCGCTCCGCGACGGAGAGGAGATTCCACCGGCTCTGGCGCGCCAGCGCCGGGATGTCGGCGAGGGAGCCGGGATCGGTGCATTCGACGCGCAGCACCTGTCCGGGGCGCAACCGGGCGAGCGCCTGGCGCGTCTTGTAAGCCGGCAACGGACAGAGCAGACCCTTGCAGTCGAGCTCGGCGTCGGCGAGAAGCGCGGCCATGTCAGATCTCCACCGCGTCGGAGTCGCCCACGAGGTCCGCGTAGAACGACGCGTACTTCTGGCCGCCGTCGGGAGAGATGCCCACTACCGGTCCGTCCGCGTGGTCCAGCAACGCGATCGCGTGCGCGATGGCGCCGGTCGAGGGGCCCACGATCAGCGCCTCTTCACGAAACAGCCGCAGCGCCATGGCATAGGCCGGATCGTCGTCCACCCGGATGACGTCGTCGATCACCGAGCGGTCGAGGATCTCCGGGGTCTTCGCCTCCTCCAGGTTCTTGAGGCCCGGCAGGCGATGCCCCCGTTGCGGCTCCACGGCCACGACGCGGATGCTCGGATCGCGCTGCTTCAGGAAGCGACCCACCCCGGTGATGGTGCCGCAGGTGCCGTAACCCGCCACGAAGGTGCGTACCTGCCCCTCGGTCTGCTCCCAGATCTCGGGGCCGGTGGTCTCGAAGTGCGCGCGCACGTTGTCGGGGTTCGCGTACTGGTTCGGCATGACGTACCGGCCGGCGTGCGCAGGACTTTCGGCGATGGCGCGGGCGAGCGCGATCGCCCCGTCGCGCGGATTGTCCACCGGGCAGAGCTCATCGGGGGTCGGCAGCACGGTCGCCCCGAGCATGCGCAGCAGCACCAGCTTCTCTTCCGGCACGCCGGAGGGGATGGTGACCGTGAGACGCAGGCCTTCGAGCGCGGCCAGGGCGGCCAGGGCGATCCCGGTATTCCCCGACGTCGGCTCGACGAGCTCCTTGCCGCGCAGCTCGTCGCGTTGCCGGAGCCCCTCGAGCAGGGCCCGGGCCGTACGGTCCTTTATGGAGCCGAAGGGATTGAACCACTCGAGCTTGAGATATCCGTCGATTCCCGGCGGCAGCACCCGGTTCAGGCGCACCAGCGGAGTCGGATTCTCGGGCGAGGCGATGAGCTCGCGCACGTCGCGGTAGCGCCGGCGGCCGGCATCGGTGAGCAGTGATCCCCGGGCTGCGGGGGTGAGTGCGATGGTCATGGTGACTGCCATTCCATATGTGTGGTTCTGGTTCGGGAATCGCGGGGCGCGCCGCAAACAAAACGCCCGCTACGGTTGCTGTGCGGGCGGC